>JARRMA010000215.1:0-4343 GCA_037386505.1 Candidatus Bathyarchaeota archaeon | reverse complement strand
AAATGAACATTTCATATTACATCGATAAGTACACTCGAAATGAACGAATAGAGGATGTACTTTAGTTTCATCCAGTAGACTGTGTACTCTGGAAATTAAGAAACTTTTCACTAGATTGACTTTGTTTGTCACATAAAATATTCAGCCGACCAATGCATATTACTTTATTGCAAATATTAAATCAAACATGCATTTAGTCTTCATATAAGAAGGTTCGAAATTTATCAGAAAATTCGTTTCAAATAAACATACGTAACAAACGAATTGCGTCCTGAATCCATCACAAAAAAATGACCAGATGTGTTTATAGAGCATTCAGAGAAGTTGATTTCTCTTCTTGAATCTATCTCTATTTTTTAGAGCATAGTTTTTTGTTAATTCGTATGATAAGACATTTAAGTTGTTAAGCAGTTTTCAGCCATTGATTAAAATGGATTTCGTTGGAGCTATTCTGGTTTTGGTATTTGGTTTTGTTGTGGGTGTACCTTCAGCGATGGTTGGACTGGGGGGTGGAATCATCATAGTCCCTGCTTTAATTGTTCTTTTCCAAATACCAGCCCAAAACGCTATAGCAATTAGTTTAGTGGCAATAACAGGTACAACCGTTTCTGCTACCATTGGCTACTTAAGAGCAAGTCAAATTGACTACAAACTAGGTCTATTATATGATATACTTGACATTCCAGGTATTGTTCTAGGAGCATACATGACAACTTTCTTACCAGAAAACGTTTTAGCTGGAATCTGTGGAATCTTCATTCTTTTCATTACAATATTTCTTTTAAGAAGTAAAACAAAACCTGAAGCGCCTATTTCAATACCCGGAGAAAGAAGCACCAAAGAATGGAATCGGACTGTAATCGATCACAAAGGTCGATCGGTTAGTTATGCTCTTAAGAGTCCGTTGTTAGCTTTAGCTAGTAGTTTTGCTGGGGGACTTGTTACAGGGTTGGCTGGTTTAGGTGGTGGAATAACCGACGTTTCATCAATGATTCTGCTTGGCATCCCCACACATATTGCGGTTGCGTCGGCTGAGTTTGCTATGGCTATCACAAACGGAGTAGGTGTAGTTACCCACGGTTTACTAAACAATCTTCTACTCGAATATGCGATTCCAATAACCATTGGAACTGTTATCGGAGCCCAAATAGGAGTTGTTCTTGGAAGGCGTGTAAAAGGAAAAACCATAAAGAATCTTCTTGCAGTTATTGCTATCCTATAAACATAAGTCATAATTATTTATTACATTCATCGCGGTAATTGTAAATCTTATTTCAATGAAAAAATAAATAAAAAATCGGTCTAATTTAAAATGAACCCAACTGAAAAAATGGCTCTTAAAAGAATTCATATTCTGTTTAAGTTAGCCAAGGAAATCATTCATGACGATTTTGAACTAGCTCAAAGGTACGTCCAGATTGCTCGAAAGATCGCGATGAGAACGAGATTAAAAATGCCTAAAGAATATAGAAGCTTAATCTGTAAGAAATGTAAAAGATTTATTATGCCTGGAGTGAACTGTCGGGTTCGAATCCAACAAAGAAGACAAACTCATATAGTAATAACATGCTTAAATTGCAATGAATACTCTCGTATTCCACTATTAAGCAGGGAAAAATAGTGTTGACACCAAAAATGAAGAGTCGGATTAAGCAAAAACTGAGCAATGAGAGCCCAACGGTTTGGGTAGGTAAAGAAGGAACAACTACTCAGATAATTACTGAAATTAAAAAACAACTTGATTCAAGAGAAATAATCAAAGTAAAAATACAAAAGAATGCACTCAGAGATGAGGATGCAAAAAATATTGCAATCAAGATTTCACAACAAACAGAATCAGAGCTTGTTGAAGTACGAGGTCACACTTTCATTCTTTACAAACATAAATCCAAAAAGTAGTGAAATATTTATAAACGTGAAATAAATTTTGTCTTGAAATACCACGAAACTAATATAAGACATTCTTTGTCCCTTAGTGAATGAAAAAATAGGAAGAAGAAGCATTGCCGACACCTTATGACATTCCTTCATCAATTTTAATCGAGAGGCTAGCTAAGCATCTGAAAGAAGAAGTGGATGAAATAAATCCACCTGCATGGACCCTCTTTGCTAGGACTGGTGTTCATACTCAGAGACCGCCTACTAATCCTGATTGGTGGTTTGTTCGATCAGCATCTGTTTTACGAAAAATCTATGTGAAAGGACCAATTGGTATTGAACTATTACGTCAAGAATATGGTGGAAGAAAGGATAATGGAGTGAAACCTGAACATGCTGCAAAAGGTAGTGGATCAATAATTAGAAATGTTATTCGTCAGCTATCAACAGCAGGTCTAGTGAAAACATATAGAACTCAGGGAAGAATACTAACAAATGAAGGAAGACGGCTATTAGACAGGTTATCTACCGAAATAAAAAATGAGTTACAGAAGAACAAACCTGAATTGGCAAAATATTAGGTGAAGAGTTTGAGCGAAGACGAACTTGAAGCTCTCAGAAAGAGGAGAATGCTTGAACTTCAGCAGAGAATGGTAGATGAACAAAAGCAAGCTCAAGCTCAACAACAACTTGAAGGTCAAAAACAAGCTTTGCTTCGCAGAATACTCACACCTGAAGCTAGAAGACGGCTTACAAATTTGAATATGGTCAAACCAGAATTTACTCAACAGCTTGAAATTCAATTAATTCAGTTAGCTCAGCAAGGGAGGATTAATCTTCCAATAACTGACAAACAGTTAAAAGAGCTTCTTGTGAAGCTCCAAGCAGGTAAAAGAGATTATACTATTAGGAGAGTGTAAAAGACGGCAAGAAATAAACCAACCGCTAAGAAACTTAGGCTCGCTAAGGCTGGAAAAGAAAAGAAGCCTGTTCCAACATGGGTTATTGCTAAAACAGGGGGACACGTTAGATCAAATCCCAAGAGAAGACGTTGGAGACAGAGAAAGATAAAGGCCTGAGGGAAGACAAATGAGTGATCCTGTAAATGAAGCGGAAAATGAAGAAGATATAGAGGAAACTGAAGATTTAGAAGAAGAATTAGAGATCGAAAATCCAGATATTGCTGAAGATGAAGAAGAATTCTTAGAAGCAAAAAGTAGGAAAAATGCTAGAAAAGAAAAAACCGAATCGGATGAAGATATTGTTGAGGAAAGATTTTACACTATTCCTTTAGGAAAAGCTTGGATTTCCACTAGAAAGAAGCGTGCTCCAAGAGCAACAAGAATTGTAAAAAGTTTTGTATTAAGGCACATGAAAATTCGTACTGAGGTTGAAGAAGAGGAAGAACCAGAAAAGCTTGTTATAGATAATGAAGTTAACGAAAAGCTTTGGAGTAGGGGAATAGAGAAACCTCCCAGAAAGATTAGAGTTCGTGTTGTTAAGGATAAAGAAGGAGTAGTAACTGTTCTTCTTGCCGAAGGAGACTAATTTTGCCTTTATTTCTTTTTGATGTTTTTGGAAATGCAAGCATTGGAATTTATTCACTTGTCAACGATCAAATTGCAATCCTCCCCCCGCAGGTTCCAGAGACTAAAAGATGTAAAGCTGAGAATTGGTTAAAAGTTAAAGTTATTCCCACCACCATTGGTAAATCAGTAATAATTGGAGTTTTAGCCGCATCGAATAGTAATGGCATTATTCTTCCTCCATTTACTGAAGAAGAAGAAATTGAAACAATCAGATCATCATCTGATCTTAATATAGCCGTTATGAATACGAAAAAAACTGCATATGGAAATATGGTTTTAGCTAACGACAAAGGCGCAATTGTTGGTCCAGGATTAGAAAAAGAAGATATGAATAAGATTAAGGACACTTTAGGAGTTGAAGTAGTTTCCACTAGGATTGCTGGATTACCATATGTAGGTTCATTGGCAACCGCAACAAACAAAGGTGTGTTAGCTCATCCTATGTTAAATGATGAGGAACGAGAAGTGATGGAAGATATATTCAAAGTTCCGGTTGATGTTGGAACAGTTAATTGTGGAATTCCTTATGTTGCTACAGGTTTAGTAGCTAACAGTAATGGTGCTGTGGTTGGACAATTAACTACTGGACCCGAAATGTTCATAATAGGACATGCATTAGATGTGGTGAAAGAAAATGAGTGAAGTTAAAGTTTACCGTGTATCAGGAAATATCAATAAACCAAATTTTAAGACAGAATTTCAGAAAGAAGTTCGAGCTTTAAATCCAGAAGATGCAGCTGAAAAAATTCGGAACGGAAATTTCTGACGAACATCTGGGGCACATCTCCCCATTGGGCTGGCAGCATATCAATTTATTGGGACGATACCAGTTTGACCTGACGCAGGCTTATCCTTTGCACGCTTTACGGCCGTTGC
>JARRMA010000214.1:0-3964 GCA_037386505.1 Candidatus Bathyarchaeota archaeon | reverse complement strand
ATGAGGAAGCAACAGGAAAGAGAGCTCCTGGAAAACATTATGTCACATTAAGTAAACCAGAAAACGAAAAAGAACTCGTAACCCTTTATTTGCTTCAACGAAGTTGGGGTCTTTCTGATTTTACTCCAGAAGAAAAACTTAATGAAAAAGTAAAAAATTTACAGAAAAATAGGTCATTAAAGAAGGAGATAGATACTGGTCAAGATTTAACTTGCTCGATTTGTGGGATTCAACATCGTTTAATGCACATTGAAAATGAAAGAAATGTTAGGCATGTTCTTCGAAAGAAAAAACTTTAGTTTTTTTGGTTTTCGAGTCTATTTGTTGACATATTTTTTCGACAATTTGAACATTTTCGTATCCCATCTCTGGTGTTACAAGAGGTTTTCCCTTCCCAGAAAGACTTTCAACAAAAGATTTTATGATTCGAGCATGCGAAATGCTGTAGTATCTTGGGCCCTTTCTTTTTGTAATTATATTCTTCAAATAGGCCCCCCATATTTTGAATTGTTGCGAAACATTACCAAAATGGAGTATCCCGCGTCCTGGTTTTGAAACAAAAAGTGTACTAACTGGATAAATATCTGCGTGAATTATTCCTCCAGTACCATAAATGCTGGCTTGAACAACTGTTAAGTCATGTCCAGGTGCATTAAAACTAATGTGAATAGTTCCAAATCTATTTTTTTCAGCGTCTAAAATCACTCGTAATTCGTCATTGGGCATCCATTCATGAGGACCAAGCTTGTCTGTTAATATAGATTTTATTTCTAGCTTTCCAAGAAAAGCTTGAAGAAGATAAACAGGATGAGGTAAATTTTCTCCGAATCTGCCCCCTGGTAGTTTATGACACCAATGATTCTTATCAGCTGCCATTATTTCATCAGGGCTGTGTAAAGTTGTAACATCCATACCTATGACTTTTCCTATTTCTCCTGCTTTCACTTTTTTCATTGCTTCAAATATTGAATATTCAAATAGTTGACTATGGATTATTGTCATTTTTCCTGATGATTTTTCAAGAAGATCTAACAGTTTTTTCGCTTCATCAGTTTTTATTGTAAAAGGTTTTTCTACAACTATATTACAACCTGATTCTAATCCTTCAGTGGCTACTTTTGCATGAAATTTGGGTGGAACACAAACCGAAATGGCGAAAAGGTCTTCATTTTTAAGCATCTCAGAGAAATTTGTATAATATGATGGAATATTCCATTCTTTGGTAAATTGGATAGCTACTTCTTTGTTTAGATCACAAGCAGCTACTACTGGTAAACCGAGGTCTCTCCATGCCATTACATGTATTCCAGAAATGTATCCACAGCCTACTATTCCGATATTCATTGCATGTGATCTCCGATAGATTCTTCCATAAATTCAATCTAATACAAAAGATTATCCTAAAATTGGAGTTCTAAATATATGAAAAATAAAATCTAACCCGCTGCTTATACCAACTAAGTCAAGATTTACGATCTAATCTCAGAAAATTATTCTCAAAATCCACTTTCATTTTCCTAAATATACAAAATAAAGCTAATTGTGTTTTGGCGCCGAGGGAGGGATTTGAACCCTCGCGACCCAATGGATCACAGGCTTACCGTAGTCGGAGATTCCAGGCGTTAGCTTCCTTTTTTGGAATCTGCTCCCTACCAGATTTCCCGCAAGATGCTCTAGGACACCTCGGCACATTCAGAAGAATAGCATTCAACTTATTT
The DNA here is from genome assembly GCA_037386505.1 of Candidatus Bathyarchaeota archaeon. GTDB lineage: Archaea > Thermoproteota > Bathyarchaeia > Bathyarchaeales > Bathyarchaeaceae > Bathyarchaeum. Next base: position 2,246 of record JARRMA010000214.1, on the reverse strand, counting down.
TTAGTCTTTTCGAAACAAAGTTATGTTATTCTTTTTTGTGCCACATTTTAGGGTAAATTCCACGAGGCATGAGTACTCTTTCAGTTCTTGCTACGAATCCGTGATCCATTTTTAGTATTTTTTCGCTAGAAACAAATGCTTTTGATAATGTTATTGCCTCTCCTTTCTGGGTTAATACTGCTATTTGATCATTTATTTTAATTCCAGAATCTAGAGAAAGTACTCCGGGAGCAGTTAAATGTGCTCCATGACAAAGAGCATTTACTGCTGAATCTCGAACATAGATTTTGGGTAGCAATTCTAATGCTTTTTCCATTGGGTAAATAAATTTTCTAAGCAGTTTTTCATCTTTGGATTCTTGCCATTTACTGAACAAGTAAGTTATGTCATGTAACGTTACTAAGCTATTGTCTTCAATGAATGGTCCAACTCTTGTTCTACGAAGCTCTTGCATGTGGGCACCGCAACCCAACGCTTCTCCGATGTCGTAACATAGTTTTCTGATATATGTTCCTGCTTCGCATCCAACTTTGAACAGAACATTATTTTTATCCATCTCTAAGAAATCATTATAATATATTGTTCTTGTCCTAAGTTTTCGTTTAACCGAGGATCTAACTGGAGGTCGCTGGTATAGTTCTCCTTGGAACTCCTCTAAAACTTTTTTCACACGATTCTCCGAGATCAAAGAATGTAACTTCATTACACAAACATATTCTTTGCCTGCTAATAGAAGTGCTTGAATAATTTTTGTAGCATCCTCTATTGCAGTTGGTAAAATGCCAGTTACTTTGGGATTTCCCCGGCTAAATTATGCCTCAAGGGTCCCGCCATGACCGGCTTTGCCAAAACTGAGGATTCTTTTTACCCATGCTGTGACCTCATGGCTTGATGGTCCAGCAGGTTTATCTACATTTATTATACCAAATCGTATATGATCTTTTATTGGGCGTTCATTTGGTTTATGACCAAAGCTTATGTTGGTCTCTTCCTCAGCTTTGACTAGTAAACTTCTTTTTATATTCCATGGTTCGTAGATTTTTCTCATATCAGTTCTCCAATGAAGAAAAAAGGGTTAGGAAAATTAGGATAGGGCTTGTTTAATAGTCTTGTTCATTTCTTCAAGTTTACCTGCTTTTTTCAATTTTTTTCCTGCTTCTCGCCCTAAAGTTTTGATGCATATTCTTCCTATTTCCATTGCAGGCAAAGTTTACCCTCGTCACTTTTGACTGGTAGTACACCTCTTTATACTTTACTCATGTTTATAGCATATAGAACCAACTTTACTTTGAAATACACTAAAATTTTTACACTGAGAATTCTCTTGAACTTAAATAAATTCAGTAGGTTTTATATATTTAAACAATTGAAAAAGAATTGGGATCATAATGTCGGCAAATTCTTCCACTTTGCTAAAATTTTCTAACATTCTAGCTTTTGCTTTGACTATTTTAGTTAATGCATTAGCTGGAAGTACTACTTTGATTGGAGGACAAGTTACTGCTGACGTGTCTGATGCAAATTTTACGCTCATTACTCCTGCAGGTTATGTTTTCTCTATTTGGGGAGTTATCTATGTTTTGTTGGGAATTTTTGTGATTTTTCAAGCATTACCAAGCCAACAAGAGAAAGATTTTCATAATAAAATTGGATGGCTTTTTGTTCTAAGTAGTGTTCTTAATATTGTTTGGCTCTTTCTTTGGCAATATGAATATCTTCTTTTTTCTGTTGTTTTAATGTTCATGCTCCTCGCAACCTTGATTGCAATATATTTAAGGCTTGATATTGGTAAATCGTCTGTTGATTTACGAGAAAAAATTGCTGTTCATCTTCCTTTTAGTACATATTTAGGTTGGATAACCATTGCATCTATTGCTAATGTTGCTACAACTTTAGTTTCAATTAATTGGGATAGTTTTGGTTTAGATCCAGAAATTTGGGCTTTGCTTATTATTATTGTCGCTCTCTTGCTTTCTTTAATAGTGGTAATAACCCGAAGAGATGTTGCTTATGGTCTAGTTATTATATGGGCTTTTATAGGAATTTCAGTAGCTCAAACAGCTCAAAATATTATTACTCTAACCCAGATTAGCGCTGTGATTGTGCTTGTGACTTTAGTTGCAACTATACTTATTAAAAAACTGAGGTAAAGTTCTCTTGCAACTATTCTTATAGAACATACAGACTTAATTTATATGCAACATTTATTACCTTTGCTGTTAAGAAATAGCTACTTCTTTAAATTT
>JARRMA010000213.1:0-3165 GCA_037386505.1 Candidatus Bathyarchaeota archaeon | reverse complement strand
GCAAAAAAGCTAATGTATGAAAGAGTTACACTGTATAATGGTCGTTTTGTCAGTCTGGGTATAAAGAAGTACCATAATGCAATTGCAAATGGAGTAAACCAAAGACCCAAAACGTTGTGACCGTAAAACCAGTTAATAACAGCATCAGTTAAACCGAATAACGCTCCAGTTGGGGGTCTCCACATTACATTTCCGATAAAATAAACTATTGGAAACCAGAGTACTATTCCAGCATAAAACCAGAGACTTACATACAGTTTGTGTTCTTTTCTGTTTAATATTGTACCAAGGATGTTATATCCAATCAGAATTAGCGTAATCATTATCGCTATATCTATTATCCAAGGCATTTCAGCATATTCTCTTGCCTGTGTATTTCCTGAGAGGATCAGTAATACTCCAGCAATAACACCTATATTCCATAAAATTGCTGCAAGTTTTCCAATTTTAGGTTTAAATAAACATGCGTTACTAAGCCGAGGAACAACATAATACATAATTCCTACAAGACCTGAAGATAGGAATCCAAAAAGCAAACCATTAACATGTGCTGGTCGAATTCGACCGAATGTTAACCAAGCAGTATCAGCAAGGAATGTGGGAACAAAAAATTTTATTGCCATAATAAAACCAAACGTAGCAAAAATGGGAAACCATAACATACTAAAATAAAACCAGATTTTACTTACACCGTCTGCGCCTTCATGTGATAGCAATTCTTCTTTGTTTGCTGACTTGTTATCAGACACAAAAATCACAATAAAATTATTTATTCAATTAATATAAAAAATTAATTGTTACAATGTAAGACAATGTATTCGAATGTAATAAACAATAATCAAATTGCTTTAATATAAATTTAAAGAATATACCTTGAGGGCGTATATGTTTACTACTGCCGATCTTCACGATTGGATGCAGTACACCAATATATTTGTTCAGGTTTCTATCCTTTTGTTAATTTTAGTAAGCTTATATTTTAAGAAAAAAAGAAAATATGTTTGGCATGGAAATTTTATGCTTTTAGCAGTAATCATAAATGGGCTGCTTCTCCTTTCACATATGGGACCTTCATTACGATTTGTATTTGATGAACCTATTCCAGTTACCATTCTGGGATTTATTCATGCAGGATTAGGCTCTTTCGCTGAATTTTTTGGAATTTGGATTGCAGGAAAATGGGCATTTGGGCATTCAGAAACTAAATATTGTATAAAAAAACGAAATCTAATGCGAATAACAATTACTTTGTGGATTATAGCTTTGACTTTAGGTTTATTATATTATTATCTTCATACATTTTTTGAATAATATCTATTCAAAATCTAAAAATCTTTTTTGAAGGTTGTTTTATTTCTATGAAAAGCTCAGTACCTATTCCTAAGACAATGGTAATAATTCCAATCCAAAGCAAATAAATCATAGGACTTGTTTGTATCGTAAAATTTAATGTTTCAGGAATGACAATTTCCTCTCTTAAAGCTTCAATTAGTGATGTTGTCATGTTCTCTGTAAAATCTAGATGGATGTAAAGATCACCCAATACAGTTGATATAATCTGTGGTCTTATTACTAAACCATAATTTGGGTAATAATCTGCTTCAAAATTCTTGTAGAATTTTGCTCCGTTATAATTAAATGTTGATTTGGCTCGTAGGTAAGAATATTCTGCAATCAACTCATCTAACTGCTCAAAATATACTGTATTATGGCTTGTTCCAACGGATACATCAGTGACTTCTATTGTCAACCCATTAATTTCAGTTGGAGAATTCAATTCTAAATTTATTAGATTTTCAGAGTTTTTTGCTCCTGCACTTATTAAGACTCCTAACAAGATCAAGATAATTCCTAAATTTATCAATTTTCTTCCCAAAATATTGATCAATTTTTGTTTTTTTAACCGGAAGATGTTATAAATTGTCATAAAAACTGTTATTGTAACCAAAGGAATAGCTAAACTTGCTAAGATATGGATATGTTTAAAAATCAAAGAAATAAAAAACCCTGTTATCAATCCACTTATTGTTATTAATATTACTCTTACGTAAGGAGTTTTTTCATTTAAACTGTATCCAATAAGTCCTATAATCAATGATAAAACAAAAGGAAACGTATAGTAATTGTAAGAAAAATTCTGAAACCCCAATCCAATAAAACAGACTATGGCTATAAGAATTAAAGACCAAAATGTTATAAAAGCCGATCTTGAATGTACAGATGAACTGTAATCCTCCATTCTGAATAGTGATTGATTTTTTGATCTTTGTATGTAAAAAAAGTAAATAATCATTCCTATAGCAAAAGCCATCATTATGGGGCCAACAGGTGAGATTGCATATGAATGAACTGACTGAGTAGAACCTCCTCTTGTTAAGGCGCTAAGAAAAACTAGACTAGCAAATGTTAAAAGAATCATAAATTCTTGACTATGACTATCTTTTTTTGTTACTGGATTCAAAAAGAACATTGCAGTTAGAAATAACCAAGGTAATAATGAGGCTGTTTCAACAGGATCCCATGCCCAATATCCACCCCATCCAAGAACCTCATAGGCCCATACTCCTCCTAAAGATATTCCTATCGTGAGAAGTAACCAAGCTACGATTGTTGAAATTTTCAATAGTTTTAGACTAGAATATTTTAGATTATTTTTTATTGTCGATAAAGTGAGTGAAAACGATAAAAGTACACAAGCATATGCTCCAAATATTATTGGGGGATGAATTATCATCCAGAATGTCTGTAGTTGAGGGTTTAATCCTCTTCCCTCTATTGGGTTAACTGAAAATTGTTCAAATGGATTTTTAACTAGAGCCACTATCAAGAAAACTAGTAGAATGATATTTAATATTATGGTGGCGAAAATCCAATAATTATTACGATTATTCTTGGTTTTTATCCTTATTATTATATAAAAAATACTTAATATTAGAGCTAAGAAAAGCATTGACCCCCTTGCTCCACCCCAACTAGCAAAAATTTTAGAAAAAAGTGACAAACCAGATGAACTGTAAGAGTAGACCTCAATAAGTGAAAAATCATTACCGATAAAAGCAAACAAGAGGAGGTTCTACTCAGTCAGTTCATTCATATGCAATCTCACCTGTTGGCCCCATAATGATGGCTTTTGCTATAGGAATGATTATTTACTTTTTTTACATA
>JARRMA010000212.1:0-3187 GCA_037386505.1 Candidatus Bathyarchaeota archaeon | reverse complement strand
CATAGTCTACGAAGATCCAAACTATCCACTCGACGACATATACCCAGAAATCATTTACTGGAACACCACAGACTAATAACAACTTAACACTTAGATAGCAGCAATTTCACGGCTTAAAGCATCATATTAAGAGCCTAGTAACGGAAAACTGTTAAAATCTCGCTGCTGCGGTGCATTGTTCTCTCGATCCCATTGACCTTAGAACCTCGAAAAATCTTCAATCTCTTGGCAAGTTCTAACATAAGGAACCTCTTGAATATCAAGGAAAGCAGCAAACAGCAGTTCACTATCGGGAATTGTGTTTTCCACGTAAATTGGCTCACCACTCATCGCGCGCGCATTCAAAACCTCTTGAAACTAAACGGACTAGAAGCTTTGCAACAAAAGTTTTAATTTGCAAAAAAAGGCAAATCATAATTCATGTCGAACAAAGAAGATGATAAAAGTACTTGGGCTATAGGAGGAGGTTTACTCTTTTCTCCACTCATCTATAATAATAATTATTAACAAAACATATCGTGACTTAGTTTGGAAGTAAAAGGTGATTGAATTATGGAAACTGCCAAGATAGATGTGAGGATAAAGCTTTCAGCATTATGGATAGCAGAAATGTTTTGTTATTTATTCGCGGCTGTTTGGGATAACTATAAGCCAGGTGTTTTAGAGGCGTTGATATTAGGAGAAATCGATGGCATAGCAATAACTCAAGGAGTTTTGTTTGGAAATGCCGTAATGATGGTTATTCCAAGTGTTATGGTTTTCATGTCCCTAGTTTTGAAAGATAAGGTAAATCGCTTGGCAAATATAATCTTAAGTATATTCTTTATGGGAATTATTCTTGTGACGTATGCTTTCTATTATGTTTCGGGCATAAATACATGGGCTTATTCTTATGTTTTTACAATTACAGAAATTATCCTTTATGCACTGATTGTTGGGTATGCTTGGAAGTGGCCTAGATATTAAGGTTAATGCACTCCAGGGATATAGAAAGTAAACGATAATGCCTAAGGATATCCAAAAAAACTCTGAAATCATTTATCTAATAACGGGTGGACTGGGCTTTAGATAGGTCTGAAAACAAAAAAGTGAATTTGTGGGAGATATCACCATGCAGGTGAGAATCCATCCGGACATGTGTTCAGGTTTGGGTTGGAATCCATTTCTAAAAAATTAACTTAATTTTTTCAAATATTTCCATACCTATCAAACAAAAGGATTCCTAAGAGAATAGTTAACAAACTTACAGTTGATATTACAGCCAAATCAAAAAACAATTGATTACTTGTCCAATTTCCTTGAAAAATCAACTGTAGTCCTTCAAACAAATAATGACTTGGAACTAATTGAGCAATATTTTGAGTTGAACTGCTAACAGGAATAAAGGTTCCAAAAAACATCTGAGGCAATATGAATAGGAAAGAAAGACCAGTACCTGTCTCAGGTCTTTTAGAAACAGTAGCTGTTATTAATCCAAATCCAACTGAACTCAATGCAAAAATTGCGGTTAGGGGCAAAGCAATTAAAATACTTACTACACCACTTTCGGGTCTAAATCCTAACAAATAAGCCAAAATAAATACCACAATCACTTGTAGCATCGCTGTTACCATGTTTGACAAAATTTGACTGCCAATAAATTCGGTAGAAGTCATCGGTGTGGTGTTAAGCCTTCTTAGCAATATTCTATCTGAAGAAAATGATTGAGCCACGGTCATAATTAAAAAAATGACGGCATAAACAATGAGACCAGGGACAACTGTATTTATGCTCATTCCTAATTCTGGGTCAGAAAAAGTAAATATAAAAACAATTGTAAGAAGAGCTGGAAACAGAAGGTTCAAAAAAAGATTGACTGGATGTCGAATTAACTTTTTCATTTCAACAACAAAAAGAGCTTTCAAAGCTTGTAGTTTCATTATAATCCCTCCGTAATTCGTCTTCCAGTAATATTCAGGAAGACTTGCTCCAAATTTTTTGCATTATATTTATTTTTTAATTCTTGAGGGCTTCCTATTTCAACTAATTTTCCAGAATCAATTATTCCAACCCTGTCACTCAATGCTTCGGCTTCTTCGATATAATGAGTGGTTAAAATTATTGTTTTATTTTCTCCTTTTAAAGACCCAATAAATTCCCAAGTGTTTCTTCTTGATCGAGCATCCATTCCGACTGTAGGCTCATCAAGAAAGGCAACCTTTGGATCATTGATTAAAGCCATCATTAAATTGAGCTTTCTAAGCATGCCTCCACTATAACCTCCAGCTTTTCTTTTACTAGCTTCAGTTAGACCCAGCAGCTCAAGAAAATCATTTGTTCGTTTTTTAATTTCTTTTTTCGAAAGTGAATGCAAACTTCCAATTAATTCAATATTTTCTTTTGCATTTAGAAATTGAAATACTGCAGCTTCTTGTGGACACACACCTATTAGTTTTTTAATTTCATGCATATTTTTAGTAACATCAAAACCAGCAATAGTTGCCGTTCCATTGGTTGGTTTCATTATCCCTGTGAGTATGTTGATTGTGGTAGTTTTGCCAGCTCCATTAGGTCCCAAAAGACTGAAAAGCTCACCTTCCATGACTTCTAAATTTAATTTATTCAAAGCAAGTATGTCATCAAATTTTTTAACCAAATTTTGTGTTGTTATTATTGGTGAACCTTTAGGTTTTACTGAAGTTGATGTCATTTTCTTTTTTATGTCATTAACACTAATATTCAAAGATAGAAGTTCAATTAGAAGTTGTTTAGACCATTCACCAGGTACATTAATTCCTTTTTGGCATGCTAAATCAACAAGTTCCTTTTTGCTCTTCTTTTGGAGAAGGTCGTTTACAACTGAAGTCAAAATAATTCACTCGAAAAAGGCTTTAACTTCATTTTGAGGTTTCGATATTTAATATTTGGGTTTGGACCAATATGAAAAACTATTGTTCATAAGAATGGTTAAAAAAATGGATGCGTAGGAGATATCACCACGCATGTAAGAATCCATGAAGACGCGTGCTCAAGTTTTGGGTTGGAATCTGGAATAGCAATAATCATAATTACTTGCTTTTCAAAAATCATATTTCTGTTAAGTCAATACTTTCTTTTAGCAAACGACTGAGTTCAAAGTTGTCAACAAGTTTAATACAGTTTATAGAAACTCGGTTAGTAGCTTTTGATTTGTTAGGGAATCCACAAT
>JARRMA010000211.1:0-3192 GCA_037386505.1 Candidatus Bathyarchaeota archaeon | reverse complement strand
ATACCAATCCTTTGTTTGATTTCAAAGCTTTAGCAATTTCACTAACTTTCTGGGGTCCTCTTTTAGCTAGATATGTGTAAATTTCCGATTCTCTGTCAGTGAACCCAAAAGTCTTTAGCGTTTCTTCTAGTGTCTTTCTCCCCACAAATGACAAGCTCCTACTTTGAAGGTAACTACAATTGTAGATACCCAATTTTTAACACTGCATTTATTTAACTATTATTTTGTTAATCGGAATCGAATTTCCGATTAACTCATCAGGGGGGGAACAATAGAGCTTAACTTCGAACATGAAAATAACCAAATGGCAAAGCCATCAAATATTTTCATCTGTCTTTCTCCAAGACATCAAAGTTAAGTCCCCCTCTTCATGATTAGACCTCTAGAAATCTCAATTGAAATTAAATCTGCTTCTGAATATTAAACAGCAGATAAAATTATGTGTTAATATATCAACTAGAGGCACCCAATAGGGGGAGAAGCTTATTGTGGAGCAGTAGGGATGTTGCATTTGTTATTTTTCTTGCGCTAGTTAGTTTCTTGTATTCAGCTTTTGTTGGGCAGCTTGGAATGCTGGTGACTGGAATTTTAGGATTCAATTATCTCTTTTTTTGGGGTCATGCAATTCTGATAGGTTTTGGTCTACTTGTTTATGAGGGTAGAAGATGGAGATTTTTCTCTCAATCTTTTCTTGTCGCATTATTGACATTACCAACTTTTCAATCTGGAACTCCTTTTGATATTTTTGCTAGAATACCTATGATTGTAAATGCATTTCTAATTGACGTATTGTTTAATACTTTTTACAGTTATTTCAGAGCAAAAAATAGACTCGCATGGTGGTTAGCATTAACAAATATTGTATGGATGTTGATAATTCCAATAATATTCATAATTAATATGACGCTATTCTATCCTACACAAGCGTTAACCAACTGGCTAACTGTATTCTTGTTGTTACTTCCATTAACTTTAATGGAAATGGTGGTAGGCGCATACATTTCATACAAGTGGTACAAAAGATTGAAGAAAGATGACATTCTTTAAAATATGAATTTCGTCTATATCGCTAATTTTCAATATTATTCACACTTTGGTGGAGGATAAGAAATCTGCATTATATTTCGATCCAAATAAGCTTCTGCACCCGATCCCACATATTGTTTTTGAGTGTGGAAATAAGTCAAAAATGCATCCAAATGATTGAACCAGACCTCTTGAGTTCGTTCACAAAGGTGATTGAAGTTAAAAATTCCAGAAGAAACTTTTCCATATGCTTCAAAAAGAATACATCCAGGCGGAAGCACAAACTTTGATGGAATTACTGGAATGTCAATTGTCCAACCCACAAATAACATATTTTTCTTTGAGACAATTTTTAATTGGTTTTTTCCTACTAAAATTATATTGTTTTCTCCAGGCATTCCTCTGAATAAACGTTTTTTATATTCAAGAGATTTTGCATTATCAGTAATGACACAAACTACTTGAAAACTAGAACCTTTTTTTGGAGGCATAAAAAATCTTATACAATTTTCCTCTCCAAATGAAGAAAATTTTGTATCCTGAAATACTCCTACTATAAAGTTCTTATAACTATGCAAATCTGAAGATTGAATTAAACCAAATGCTCTAGAGCCAAAAAAATAAAGTGTATCTTCCCATTTTGAGTTAACACTATTTTTTGGATGATTTTTAGCAAAATTATCAATCTTTGTTAAAATATCATTTTCAGTTATCGCAGTTGAATCATATGATATTTCCCCTTTTCCGTATCTATCCATTCTATATATTGGTAGATGGGGACCTGTTCTTCCGTTTGATTGAATTGAAATTGATTGTAGATTATAAGTAGGTGTGTGCATTTTTTTCCACAGATTAAAAAGTGCTGTTTTTTGACTCATAATGTAATTAGAATTGTTGGTGTATAGAACGTTAGTAAAGTCTAGGTCCTCATAGTTATCTGAATTTACTATTGATTTATTGAACTGGAAAAGATTTTTGTTATCAATAATTGTTAGTTCTGTATAACCAACAGGTATGTGACGTACATTACTATACTCTAATAATTTTTGCATTGCCTTAAGATTTTGAGTTGTAATGGGAGCCATTATTTTGATTAAAATTGCTTTCTTACACCATTTCTTTAATAAATCTATTTTTTTGGAAATTCGAACAAGTCCTTTAGAAGAAGTTACAATAAAGATTTCTTTTTTAGAATTATTTAAAACATTATTAAAAATCTTTCTCGCTTCATTTGGGTCTTTTAGTAATTCCATAATCTCTGGTGGTTTACCTTCTTCAATTTCCTGAATGATAGTTTTTACGTTTGACGATTTGCTCCAAATATCTTTGAATAATTCACAAAATGATGAGACTATTGACTTACAATTTGTATGCAAAACTGTCTCTGAGAAAATTGTCGATTTTTTTCTGGGCTGGTCATTAATAAAAAGCAATATTTCTTCATTATCTCTTATCACTAATCTGGGAAATTTTTCATTCTGTAATTCTGGATGCTTTCCTTTTAAAGTAGAAACTGATTCAAGTTTCCCCATTAAATATTTGAGTGAATTTATATTTTTTTCAGTTACATTGGTTATATATCTAATTTTTAGATTCAACCCTAATGGATGATTTAAAATGTTATCTAAAACACCATATTTTTCGGCTCTTAGTAACCCATCAACTGTTGCAATTGAGATTAATTCTTGTTTTGTTTCGTTTACCATCTGAGCAATTTTATGAAAAACCTTCTTCTCGCCATCAATAACAGAAAAAGTTTCTAGTGAAGGCTGCAATTCTGTTTTACTAATTTCTTTCCAATCTGAAAGTAAATCATCTTTTGTCTTTTCAATATGAGTCGCTTCACTTTTTATTGATTTTATATATTCGTCAATTATTTTTTCAAGTTCAATTGGAATATAACGAGTGGGGTGTTCGAGAGTAGCTTCAACAAGACCTTTTTGCTCTAAACTTTTTAGTATTCGATATACTAGACCTTTATTGATTTTCAGAGTGTTAGTGATTTGACTGATTTTTTGTATTCCTTGTTTTGATAGAAAAATAAAAATTTCCATTTCTTTTTCAGTTAATCCAAAAGTCCTTAGCAAATCTTCTACGGACTGTCTTTCCACAGCAAAACACCCAATTGATTCAAGGTACCTATAAATGAAATCATCAAATTTTAAT
>JARRMA010000210.1:0-4864 GCA_037386505.1 Candidatus Bathyarchaeota archaeon | reverse complement strand
AGACAGATAAACAGTGCAACTAGAAGAGAAAAAAATGTTTTTGTTGAAGTAGATGAACCTGGAGCCAGAGTTATTCAAATGGGCGAGTTTCGGGTTGCAGTTGCTAAGCCTCCTTTTTCTGATAAACTTGAAATCACTGTTGTAAGGCCAATTGTTAAGTTACGGTTACAGGATTATCAGCTTTCTAAAAAATTGTTAAATAGATTAAAGTCAAGAGCAGAGGGAGTTCTAATCGCTGGTCCTCCTGGTTCTGGTAAGACTACTTTTGCTGCTAGTTTGGCAGATTTTTATTCTAATCTAGGGAAAGTTACTAAAACTTTAGAATCTCCTAGAGATTTGCAGGTTTGTCCAGAAATTACGCAGTATACTCCGATAAAGGGAGATTTTTCGAAAACTGCTAGTATTTTGTTGTTAGTACGTCCAGATTATACTATTTTTGATGAATTAAGAGAAAGTGAGAACTTTAAAGTTTTTGCAGATTTACGATTAGCTGGAGTAGGAATGGTTGGTGTTGTTCATTCTGCAGGTGCTGTTGATGCTATTAAAAGATTTATTAGCAGAGTAGAGTTGGGTATGATTCCATCTGTCGTAGATACTGTTATTTTTATAAAATTTGGAAAGATTGAGAAAATCTATAGTTTGTCTTTAACTGTTAAGGTGCCTACTGGAATGTTTGATGGAGATTTAGCTCGTCCATTAGTTGAAGTTAGAGATTTTGAAACAGATCGTCTTGAATATGAGATCTATACATTTGGGAAAGAGAATGCTGTTGTTCCTATAAAAAAGGTTGAAATTTCAGTGTCTCCCGTTGACGATTCAAAATTAAGAAAGATTACCAGAGTCATTAATAGGTATGATAAAGGTGCACAAATAGAGCTGGTTGGAAAAAATAGGGCTTTGGTCAGAGTTAATAACAAAGTTATTCCGAAGATTATTGGCAAAAATGGGAAAAATATTTCTAAAATAGAAGATAAACTTGGTATCCGTATAGATATAGAGCCAAAATAGATTGTTTTAGTGTTTTACATAATTTATTATTAAAGAGATGAGTGTTATTATTATTAGTAAAGGTGAAGTTACAAATACAAAGTTGTCCGTTTTGTAGGTCCAAATTAAGATCCAAGGTATTTTATCTAGGCTTGGTATATGTTGAGCAATTAATGGAAGAAGCACTAATAATATTCCTGAAATTATTAAGATTAACCCAAGAATAGTTGTTGGTTCATATATTTTCAATTTTCTTCGCTCGCAAGTTAGCTTTTCTTATTTATTTAGAAATTATTTTTGCTTCTGGTTAACTTTAAGGTTTGGTTTGAAAATATTATTTTCTTAGATATTCATTAAAATTAGTAGTTTTGATGAAGAAAATTGACATATGTTTTATTGAATTAGTCCTAAATGAGGTTAAAACGAATTATAAGATATGTTTGGAAAAACATGAAGATTGGAACTATAATGAATTTGATTTTACGGATTTTATGTCTAAATAATAGCATTCCAATATAGGAACCGAATGGACCAAGAAGTGCAATTAGCAGTAGTCTTGATTCGGGTATTCTCCATTTTCCGTGTATACTCTTTATTTTGTCTAATCCAAAGATAATTAATGAAATAGTGTTCACTATTATTAGAAAAGTTAGTTGCTCTGAAATAAAGATCTGTGTCATTTCATTTTCAGGTGTATTAAAGGTTTAAATTAAAAGTAATGTAAGTAAATAGTTCTATTTTTCATTTTACGAATTATTAACGATCATATAACCATTGGAAATAGAGATCCAATGGTTCTAATTTTCTTTTCAGTTAAGACATTAAAAATGAATTTTAAAAAAAGAATAGGTGTGGCTATAGATGTCTGTTTTTAGATACATCCACCGCAGTTTACGCAGCCACCCATAATTCCTCTGCACCACATAGGGAGATAGCCCCTGGTGTATGTTTCGCTTTCAGTTGTTTGTTTTTGGTGTTTTGGTTTTTGGGGGGTTTCGATTTTTGACATCTTACATTCCTATTAATATCATTAGATAAACTTGTGCTAGAACTTTTCACTAATATTTTATCACTAAATTGAGTTATGGTTACAAATAAAGTTACCAAAAATAACGTTTTTTACCATTATTTTTCATATTTATTTTTATTCTACATTTTATGTAACGAAAGTGACATTAAATGTCCCATAAGGCTACTAATTTTAGAATAGTTAAGATATCGAGTTTTTATTATTTTGTGGTGATAAGGTATAAACCTGCAAGAATTAAGAATCCTCCACCTATAACAAAAAATGTGATTTGTTCCTCGATCAGAATAGTAGCGAAAATAACTGTGATCAACGGTTCAGCAAAAAGGAATGAGCTTGTTGCTGAAGCACTTGATTGTTTCATTACATGAAACCAAATAAAATATCCTAGCACAGAGCATGTTATCGCCAAATAGGAAATTGCCAACCATTCTTGGTTAGTTAATATTAATATTGATTTGAAAGATTTTTCAGCTAAAGAGAATGGAATTAACAATAAGCCACCAACAATGTTGACATATGAAACGATTAAAAACGGGTTATATTTTTTCATTATATTTTTTCCGATTAGGGTATAGGTTGTCCAGAGAATGGGTGTAGAAAGTAGTATTAGGCTTCCTAGAAGAAATGTCAGGTTTGTTTCAAGGTTTGGAGTTCCTCCTAAAATTACTGTGGCGGTTCCGATTGCAGCTATTGTGATCCCAATTAGTTGTGTTTTTAATAGTTTTTCTTTGAATATTTTTGCTGATAATAGGCTAATTAGAATTGGAGATAATAGACAGACTAGTATTGAAGCGATGGATGCATTTGCCATTTTGATACCTGTATATTGGGCAATAAAAAAGATTGTAACTCCAGAGAAGGCAAGAATGATTATTGTTGCCATGTCCTTTTTTTCTACAATAATTGTGTATTTTGGGTTTTTTATTTTATTTATAGTCAATACTATTAGGAAAAGGATGCCTGCTAAAAGGAATCTAAAGGTTGCTATTGCTATGGGGCTTAGACCTTCTTTCAGTATTGCTTTTACTATTACGAATGAGCTTCCCCAGAAAGTTATCAACGATAACATGAGCATAATGTTTGTTAAACTGATGTTTTGTTTTGCCATTTCAAACAATTTATTTGATTGCTCTACTAGATAATCCAGTTTTCTATAAAATTAAATTCTTGAAATCGATATATGACACCTTTCAATTTTTGAGTTTTAAACATCTGACGCTATTGGTGAGCGAATTGAAATATAGAAATTTAGGTTCTCTTGATTGGAAGGTTTCTGCTCTTGGTTTTGGTTGTATGAGGCTACCGCCTAGAAGATTTAATAGATTAAGAGCAAAAACTGATGAATCTGTTGAGTTGATTCGATTTGGGATTGATCAGGGGATAAATTATGTTGATACTGCTTGGCCATATCATTTAGGTGATAGTGAAAAAATTGTCGGTAAAGCTTTGAAAGAGGGGTATCGGGAACGGGTTTTTTTGGTCACTAAATTACCGATGTTTATGGTCCGTAATTCTAATCATTTTGATAAATATTTAAAGAATCAATTGAAAAGGCTTCAGACTGATTATTTAGATTGTTATTTGTTTCATGCGTTAAATTCTGGTCAGTTTAAGAAAGTTCAAGATTTGGGCTTAATTAAAAAGATGGAAAAAGCCAAAGAAGAGGGAATTATCAGGAGTTTTGGTTTTTCTTTTCATGATACTTTGCCTGTTTTTAAAAAAATTGTTGATTTTTATCCATGGGACATTGCTCAGATTCAATATAATTATGTTGATACTAATGTTCAGGCATCAACAGAAGGATTAGTTTATGCACACAATAAAGGAATAGCTGTCGTGATAATGGAACCTTTGAAAGGAGGTACATTAGCAGTTCCATCTTTAGAGGCGTTAAAGATAATGGAGACTTTTGGAAGGAAGAGGACTCCTGTTGATTGGGCATTACAGTTCTTGTGGAATAAACCTGAAGTCTCCATTGTGTTAAGCGGCATGAATTCTAAAAGGATGATCAAAGAAAATTGTGCAAGTGCCGATAATTCTGGTATTGGTTCGTTGTCTTTAAATGAAGAAAAAATGTTTGAACAACTAGCTGAAGTCTACAGAAAAAGTACTGTTGTTCCATGTACTGCCTGTGGATATTGTATGCCTTGTCCTCAGGGAGTAAATATTCCCCAAAATTTTGCTTGTTTAAATAACGTTTCTTTAGAGACTAGTCGAATTCGAAGGTTCTTAGCAAGAAGAACATATAGAAAGTTGAAGGGATCAAAGAATAAAGGTGATCTGAATAATCCTAATGGGAATGCATCAATTTGCACTCAATGTGGTTGGTGTTTAGAGAAATGTCCTCAAGGAATTGTAATTCCAAAAGAGTTAGAAAAGGTTAACAAAGTTTTAGGAAAACGGGGAGGTTTCTTCTAAGAGATTAGAAGATTTTTATATAATTGAATTGTTTTTATTGGTTGTTTTGGTTTTTTTGGAGTTTTTTAATCAAGTATTCTATTAGATTTAGTGGTAAAGCTAAAATTGTTTTTAGAGGCCCCAGTGTCTTTGTCATTTCTTTTAGATTTGCTGTGTCTGTTTTTGTTATGGCTCCCAGTATCGGTGCTATAATGATGAAGGTTAAAATGTATATAGTTACTCCGATTATTAGGGCTATCCAGTTTGACAATGTTGTTAGTTGGTTTACAGAAAGGAAAGTAAGTAGTGCTGAGAGAGCTGATGCTGCCATTATTCTTGTTGATGATTCTAAGTTTATTTTAGCTTTGTAGATTTTATGTATCCAATGTAATGAGAGGACTATGTGGGGAAGAGTTGAGACTAAAATTGTCGTTATTAGACCGATTATGC
>JARRMA010000209.1:0-4862 GCA_037386505.1 Candidatus Bathyarchaeota archaeon | reverse complement strand
CAGCTTTTTTGGCATCTTCTGGAGTTGTACCTTTCTGAAAAGAGTTTAAAGTGTTTGAATTATGACTTTCAACACCTAAAAGAAACCAACGAAGTCCAGCCTTTCTCATTTTAGGTAAAACATTTGCACGACTAACAACATCATCACATCTAACTTGCATAAACCACATTATATCATCAGAGAACCCCCTTTGAATCAATTCATCAGCTAATTCATTTGCACGTTTTCCCAAACCAAAATTGTCATCTGTAAGCCAAAGAAATCTACTCCCAAAATTTTCATAACAAAACTCAAACTCATCAGCTATCCTCTTTGCAGATTTCTTCCTCCATTTAGCTCCCCAATGTCGCCATTGAGTGCAAAAAACACAATTATGAGGACACCCTCTTGACCCTTCGATTAACGCATATCTAGCCGAACCTGCCATACCAGTAAAATGATATTTATCAACAAGATCCTCAACAAAATGATATCCTGGAAAAGGTAAATCATCAAGATTTTCAATAAAAGACCGATTTACATTATGTTTAACTTTTCCCTCATTATTTCTAAAAGATATACCTTCTACTGAGGAAAGTGAATTATTGTTTTCATAAACTTTAACCAATTCAGCAAGAGTTTCTTCTCCTTCTCCCCGAACAATAACATCAATCTCTGGATAAATTTCCAAACTTTCTTTAGCTAATACTGTAAAATGTTGTCCACCTACAACAGTTAGTACATCAGGATTCAATTTTTTAGCAATTTCTACTGTCCTAAGTGCTACATACGTATTGCAAGTGGCAAGTGCACTTGAAGCAACAATATCTGGATTAAAAGAATCGATACGGTTTTCCAATTGCTGCCAATCTAATCCTTCTGCATTACAATCTATCACTTTAATTTCTAATTGTTCATTTTGTTTTTCTAAATAAGCTGCGAGTTGAAGAATTCCGTATGGCGGAGGAAGATATTCTCCCATGACAAACCAGTAATCTTTTGGTGGCTCAATAAAAAGAACCTTCAACTTTACCACATTGATTACTATTGATTTGTTACATAAGTTGATAATATTTTCTTAATTTTTAGAATACTATTTGTATTTCTTTTAAATCAGCCAACCAAAGAATAATCTATAGAGTCTATGTTCCAAAATTGTTCTTTTATTGGCTCTTCCGAAGATACGAAAATAATTATTTCCCATAGCTTCTATCATATCGCCTATATCATATCTTGGAAACAAACAAGAAGATATAATTAATCTTCCCCACTCACCACGTTTTAATTCATAAAGCATCTTAGTCTCTTTTCCGGTTTCAACTTCGAAATAGTAAGTATCATAATTAGGAGAAACATACGGCAAATCATCAAGCTGTTGCGCAAAAGCACCTTCTGTTGCACTATACATTTCAACTATAGGCACATCCCCGAAATATTTTCTCAAAACAGGTCCATACTTAAACTGAATTTTTCTAACACTTGTACACACTAGAACTTTAATATTCCAAAGATCTTTGGGAAGCTTTCCATATCTATGCTTAATATATTTAGCAAATGAAAGAATCACTGGAGTTACACCAATGGTAGCTACTACCTTCTGTTCGAGAGCCCGTTGATAGACTAATTCAAACCTTTTTTTCCAATCTGATCTTGTAATTCCAGAACCTAATTCCATCGGAATCAATAGTTGTCACTTCTGAAGGAAAATTAAGATTTAATATCTTACCCGAAAGGACATCCATACTATTTTCTCTAAGAGCAAAATTCGTAATTGCTCTTGCTCCACACCAAAAAATCTGTTCAATATGAGTCTTTGTAACTGGCAAAACCTTCGATTTACCCGTAGAACCCCTGGTCATTACCCAACATGATGTGGGTTCAGATAGTATAGCAGAATAGTTGCCTAATTTAACTTCTTCAAGATAAGGCTGAAGTCCAGTATAATCTATTGACGGAAATTTTGCTCGAAAAATATTTCCATCTTTAATATTTTTAGCTGAATATTTTTTTCCATAATCTGTTTTTTCGTATCCCTTAAGAAGCTTTTCAAGGATTTGCTGCTGAGCAGCAACAGGATCCTTTAGAGACTCATGCCAAGGATTAACTATATGCTTTAAAATATCTACACCAATCATTACTAAATTACCGACCAGCAAGGAACCTTTGAAATTTCTTCGAAGAAAATCTTTTTTTCAATCGAAGGTTTTGGATTCCGTCCTTTAGCCATAAGTGAACCAACAAGAACTCCCAAAATAACTATAGCTCCAATTATGATTAAGAAGAATGGAAAAATTGAACTAAAAGAAAAAACTCCAATTAAAGAGAGATAGAACCTAACCCCAACCAGAATCAAGATTAAACCTCCAACTAGGGGACCTAAAATGCCATACTGTTGTTTCTCATATTTCTCTTGCTGTTCCCCTTTCTCATTCTTTTCATTTTTTTCTTGCTTTTCTTGTTTCTCTTGCTTCTCCGTCTTTTCACCTTTATACCGTTCGGCAGGCATAGAGGGCATAGATTCTTTAGTCTTTAATGATGCCCCACATCGAGGACAAAAAGTCATTTCCTCTTTAACTTCTAAGCCACACTTTGGACAATATGGCATAAAATCACCTAACAACCTGTATTATTTGGGCATTAAGTATTTAAAATATACACTCCGAAAATTGATTGGGAAATATTATAAGCACTTCGTTAGAATGTATTCTAAGGTGCAAATTTTGAACGGAAATAAAAAATCAATGAACTTGGGAGGCGAAGGAATATTCACCGCCATTTCTGTAGGATTCTTTTTCGTTCTAATAGGAATTTTATTAATTACTACTCCAAATCTATTTGGCAACTTTTTAGACTTTGTTAAAAGCTTTAAGCTTATAGATGTCCCTAATACAAGTATAGTTCTTCCTGGACCAGTATCTCCAGAAAATCATATTGCATTGTATCAAGCTGCAGAACTATTGAGTTTCGCTTTAGTAGCATTCCAAATTATTATGTTAATTCTAAGATTTTTTGCTCGATCTTCATGGGGAAAAAGAGCAGAAACAGTAGGAAATTTAATTTTTTGGCTTGGTGCAGGAATTCTTATTCAGAGTTTTCTTATTGAAACTACACAGTGGTTCATATTTTGGTCCCTATTGATAATAATAATTGGTATTTCTATGATCGCAAGAGCCATGGTTATAGCTGGTTCAAGACTTTTTTATAATTAAACCCTATCCAAAGGATACAACAAAGAATTGATAACTTTATAATACATATAACTAAAACTGATAATTCTGTTTAACTTACTAAAAAAATAAAGAAGAAAAAAGAGAAGAGATTTAGGAAAATCTAATCTCATGTCATTGCTGTTAAATCATCATTTAGCCAAGGATATAATTCTCTTAGTTTCTTCATTGCCTCGTTTACTTTTTCTTGGGGATACTCATATGGAAGCATCTTTCCGCTGTTATAATCGTCGTAACCTTGCATGTCAAAGTGTCCATGTCCACATAATAGGAATAATATAGTTTTTTCTTCACCTGTTTCTTTGCACTTGAGTGCTTCATCAATTGCAGCCTTTATGGCATGTGATGGTTCAGGAGCTGGAATGATTCCTTCTGTCTTTGTAAACAATTTTGCGGCATCGAATATTTCAATCTGATTGTAGGCTCTAGATTTTATGACTCCTTCTTCTTTTAGAAGACTAACAGTAGGGGCCATTCCATGATAACGGAGTCCTCCAGCATGGATTGGCGGAGGAATAAATGTATGACCAACCGTATGCATCTTAACCAAAGGTATAATTTTTGCTGTATCACCATGATCATAAGTGTAATATCCTTTTGTAACCTTAGGAACTGCAGATGATTCAACTGCAATAAATTCTGCCTCCTTCTCAGCTTTTCCTTTTATCTTGTCATGGTAAAATGGCCAATAAAGTCCTGAGAAACTGCTTCCTCCACCTATGCAGCCGATAATTTGATCGGGATATTCATCAACCATTGCTAATTGCTTCTGAGTTTCCAGGCCAATAACAGTCTGATGAAGCAAAACATGGTTAACTACACTTCCTATTGTATATTTCACGTTATCTGTATTGAGGGCTTCTTCAACTGCTTCACTGATTGCTATTCCGAGACTACCTGTGCTGTTTGGATCGGCTTCTCGAATAGCTCTTCCACTTTTTGTTCTAGTCGTTGGACTTGGAAAAACTTCTGCACCCCAAGTTTCCATCATGATTTTTCTATATGGTTTCTGATGATAACTTGCGCTTACCATGTAAACTGTCGCATCGATTCCAAATAATTGAGCACTATATGATAGAGCTGAACCCCATTGTCCTGCACCGGTTTCAGTTGTAACTCTTTCTAACCCTTCTTTTGCAGCATAATAAGCTTGTGCAACAGCAGTGTTTGTTTTGTGACTACCCGCAGGACTGACTCCTTCATATTTGTAGTAAATTTTTGCAGGGGTTTTCAAAGCTTTTTCTAAACCTGTTGCCCTAAATAACGGGCTTGGTCTCCATATTCGATAAACCTCGCGAACTGGTTCTGGAATATCTATCCATCTTTCCATACTATATTCCTGTTTGAGACACTCAAGAGGGAATAGAGGTGGAGGAAGTTGGACTTTCTCCTTGGTCTGTGGATGAATCATAGGTGGTAAAGGTTTTGGAAGATCCGGTAAAATATTATACCATTGTTTTGGAATTTCATCTTCTTCTAACAATATCTTTTTAGATGCCATGAATAATCCCTTTTTTATATTTGAGAATTAACTTTTTTTACCCTGAAGCATTTATATAAGCTTTACCGTATAAAAACCATCCTGAGCGTACTATATATGTGGAGTCAAATCAAACAATTCTTCAAAGATTTACCCGCCCAAGAACGTGTCGCCCA
>JARRMA010000208.1:0-3875 GCA_037386505.1 Candidatus Bathyarchaeota archaeon | reverse complement strand
CCTTTAAAAGGTCACTTTCTTTTTCATAGGCTTTTGCTGCTAATTTAATACGTTCTTCATACTCGGGATAATCTTCAGCTTGATATGCAGCTCTAAAATAACAGAATCCAATTTTTTTACAAAGTTTTGCAGCTTTCAACCAACTGTTTCGCTTTTTAGCAATACTGCTTGCTTTTTTGTAAAGTTCTGCAGCTAGTAGCCATTCGTATTTTTGTTCTGAATCTTCGGCTTGCATTAGAAGATTTTTGATTGAAGCTTTTGACAAGATTCGTCATCCTATTTATGGGTCAGTCTATTCAAAAACTTTTTCACAAGATATTGCATCAAATTAAAAGCTTATTGTTCTAGGAAATATTATATCTGTTCCCAACCAAATACCAATTTGTTAGGAGAGTTGTTTGTTTGTTAGATTCAGAAGCTTTAACAAAAATTCAATCTATTGTTGTTGTCGTCATTATTGTTGTTGCTGGTCTAACTGGATTTATTCTATATCATCCCCCTATTCAATCCGATACTATTAAGATAGGGGTATGTGCAGATCTGGATATGCTAGCAGGTAGTAGTACCTATCAAGGTGTTGTGTTAGCTGCAGAACAAATAAACAATGAAGGAGGAGTTTTAGGAAAACAAATTGAAGTGGTAGCAGAAGATAGCGACGGAAATAGTCCTAATCAAGACATTAAAGTAGGAACGACAGCGCTAATAAAATTACTCAAAGTTGATAAAGTAGATTTTATAATAAGCTCAGATCAAAATTTTATGAAATCATATCAAGAAATCATAGCTGAACACGAAAAAATTTTGTTTTGCACAGCTGGATTACAAAATGAATTAACACAAAGGGTTTCTGAGAATTATCAAAAATACAAATACTTCTTCAGAACTTTACCTAACGCAACCCATGCACTTCTAGGTACAAGTGATTGCCTAGCAACTTTAAGAGAATATTCAAGCTTTAATAAAGTCGCTATACTCTCACTGGATATTTCAACCTGGACAGATTTGATGGCAATATTGACTGATTATTTACCTCAAAATTTTGGTTTTGAAATAGTGTATCATAACAAGTTTCCATTTGGTACAATTGACTTCTCAAGCTACCTATCTGCTGTGGAAGAATCTGGTGCAGAAATCTTGATACCATTTTTAGGATCAGAGGAGGGAATTATTTTGGTTAAAGAATGGTACGATAGACAATCACCATTTGTGCTTTGGGGAATGAATGTTTACGTAACAGATCCTAATGCTTGGGAACAAACAGAAGGGAAATGTGAATATTCAACTAACGTTGGTTTTCCTACAGTAGCAGGTTATCCATTAACAAAAGAGACTATACCATTTAGAGATGCTTATACCGAAAAATATGGAGTCGTTCCTAATTCTTTAGCTTCAATTTCTTATGATACAATCCGATTCATTTTATTTGACGCTTTAAAAAGAGCCAAAACCATTGAAACACAAGCAGTTATAGAAGCATTAGAAAAAACAAAAATTGAAACATCTTTAGCTAGAAATTTCGTTTTCACCGAAAACCATGATGTCCTTGGAGGAGAAAATATCAACAATCCAGATGAGGACCTTATGGTGGTAATGTTATTCCAATGGCAAAATGGAAAACAAGTTCCTGTATATCCCAAAAAGATTATGGAAGAAGCAGGAGCGACATATCTTTATCCACCATGGGCGGGACCATGGGAGGATTAATAAAACGCCGTTTATATTTTCGATTAATCTTGTTTTTCTTTGATCTAGATAATTATTATATTAAACAAATTGGATTTTTTATATAATTTTGGTTTCTAAGTTTCTTTATTCTTAATGATTTTTTGCATTCTAATGGATCTTCTGTTTCTATTAATGAAATTTCTCCGTCAAATAAATCTAAAACTGAATACAATTCTTCTGAAGGATGCATTAAAGGATTAATCATTGCCAATATTATGAAACCTTTGGATCCTAAATCAGTTATTAATTCAGAAATCCACTTACGAGTAGCCTTAACTCCATAATCTACTAAAACATCAGAAACAATATCTATACAAATCCGTTTTTTCTTTGAAACTTCTATATTTCTGTAAGACTTAGCCAGCAGTATTGAAAGGTTTGTAAGATCAGTTTTACTTCTAAGCTTGTGAATATTTGGAAGATCAGGAACTTGAATCTTAGGTTTAGGGTTACACAAGAAAAGATAGAAATCAGTTTTTTGCAGTAAGTTTTCTAAATTGTCAGCTTCTGTGGTAACATAAAATGTAATTTGATTTTCTTTAATTCCAGATTTTACGAAATTATTAATTATTATTTGCCTTTCATCGCTTGGAGGTCCAGTTAAATCCATTGCATATTCATTTGGAATTCCTCTAAGAGTAGAGAATCCAATTCTTTTGTTCCAGTAGTAATTCTATCTGCTAAGGTAATTTCTTCTACTAATATTTCCAGCTGTTTCAAAGGAAGAGTCTTATTTTGTCCAATTTCATCTAAATAATTTAATTCAGGTTTAAGCGTATAGATTCCTTTCTTAGAAGGTTGAAGAATTAGGTTAACTTCAACTAGTTTTAGTGGAGCAATTTGTTTTCCTTTCATATTAAGGGCTGAACCTTCTAATCTGTAGATTTCAGGTTTCTTAACAACAACAAAGTCGGATGGAATAAAATTTTCAACCCGAGTTAGTAGAGCAGGCTCTCTGCCAGCATTAACGAACTCTAAAGTTAGACAGAACGATTCTCCAATCTTTACTTCTTGAATCTGAGTAACAAGATTTGCTTGAATATTTGGGTGTTCAAACTTTTCAAGACCAACTGACATCTCACTTGTTGGAGTAGGCGCTGCAAAAGAAATTGTGCTTGAAGATATAGTTGGTACCTGCAATACATGACTTAAAGAAACAGCCAATTGTTTTTCTTCTCTAACATTAGATAAGATTCCTTGTACTTGAGCTGATTTCTCAGGTTGTTTAGCTTTAGTAAATGATCTTGATGCTATTTCAAGAAGATTTTCTGCTAGATGATATTGTTTAGCTCTTTTTTCTTGGTCTGCTTCGATTTCAGCTTGGTTCATAAAAAGGTAAGCATCAAAAAGTCGTTGAGATGCTTTTGCGTACTCTGATGCATTTTTATATCCTGCTTTTTGTAACACTAAAGGTTTTTGCTTGATCAAAATATTTAGCCGCTTCAAGATAAAATTCCGAAGAAGTTGTTTCTTCTGCTAAAGCCATTTTCTCCCAAGCTAAACATAGAATCTCCATTAGTTTTAGTTCCTTCTTTTCAGCTTCAGAGCCGATTTCTTTAATTATTTGTCCAAATTCCAAAGATGCAGATTGATAATTAGTTGAACTAAGATTGTAATTTCCTTTTTTATCAAGAATTTTTGCTTCTTCTAAACTAATTCTTGCTCGACAATATCTTTGCCTTATGTTAGAACTTTTAAGAAGTCTTTTTCTCAATTCTTGCTCTTCAGGAGATTCTAAAGAATCATTTTTTGTTTTTAGCATTTCACTTGCTTTTTCAAAATATTGTATCGCCAATAGGAAACTTCTGATTGCTTCAGATTGATTTTCTTTTCGACTTAAATCTTCACCCTTTTCCACTTGTTCCCATGCATAATAATTTGGAGATAAGTAAATCCAAAGTTGAGATTTTTCAAGGAAAATTGCAGCTTTATTAAACTGAACCATAGCTTGGAGATAATCCTCTCTAAAATGACTTTGTTTTGCTTGTTGAATTTGATTCCAAGCCATCATATAAAGAGAATAGTTATTGTAAAAATCTTTTAATTTTGGAATTTTCTTAGCAGCTATATCGTACGCTTTTGATGCTAACTCATAATATTTTGCTGCTTCTTTAATATCAGATAATTGTTCATAAAGTTGAGCTAAATGC
>JARRMA010000207.1:0-3227 GCA_037386505.1 Candidatus Bathyarchaeota archaeon | reverse complement strand
AATTTTCTAATGTCAGCTTCTGCATCTGGTTTACTCTCTAAGTATGTTCCCAAATCGTCTATTCCAAGATTCTTTTTAAAAAGTCTCATAGCAGAACAATACTGACGCTTTGTGTTCTTGTTATTAAATTCGTTTAACCACTTCTTTAGGGTGGGGTCAGTTATCGGTTTTATTGGTCTAACCATCATTATTCGATATAGTTATTTTAATTTTAGTACTTAAGTCTTGTGTAATCTCTTTGTTTACACCTTTTAAACTTGCAACCATAGCAAGAACACTGTTTCTTACTATGTCCTGAACAAAATCGCCCATCGGCAATGTCTGTTCATTTACAGTTATCGTGATTTTTTCTTCCCGTTTATGTTTTCGTTCTACCTGAACAGCAACCTTGTCATTTACCAATTTAACGAGTTTTTCAGGTTCCTTCAAAGTATCTATGAATGGGATTTCTGTTTGTATTTTTTTGTCTGGGGCTTGACCAATGAATGCGATGATGTTCTTGTATTTGCCTATGGCTTCTGACATTTCTGTGGCTGTTTTGGTTGCAACTATTTTTAATATATTCATTTCTTCTCCGACTAATGCCTTGAAGCCTTCAATGATGATAACGTCAGTATCGTCTGGAATGTGTGAAATAAGTTGCTCTAGAGTGATGTTTTTTGTTTCACACTTGTTGATTGCAGTTAATTCGTTTGGAGCAACGCTTAGAACAGTGCTTGCGCCTGCTTTTGCATGTCTCCATGTGTCTTTTCCCTCTGTGTCTATCGTAAATTCAGGCTCGGGGATGCGTTTTGCAGATGCTATCTTGTATCCCTTTTTGGTTAATCCTTTGATTATTGCTTCTATTGCAGTAGTTTTTCCAGAATTGCTACTTCCAACAACAGCAACTATGACCCTGTTAAACATCCTAAATTCTCCTTACAGAACAGTTAATTGGATCTCAATTAAGAGCACAGAATGCCAATTGTCCTATTAAATTTTGACCTTTGTGATGTCACTCATTTTTTAGGCTCTTAAACAGCTTATTGATTAAGTCAAACAGTAATGAGCTGATTTGACCTACTGTAATAATGAATCTCACATCGACTGTGTAATTGAATCTAGATTTGCGTACAATGTTTATGTGAAAATTGTCGATTGTTCCTTTTGCTTCTAGTTTTCTTAGTTCTCTTCTAAGTAATAATAAAACAAAAAATGGAATAAATGGCTCAAAAAGAAGAAAAATTCTACTTACGAACGGTCTGAATCTCCTGATGAGAGAATAGATTTTAAGTAGAATTAATTGCTTGTAGAACAGTTCCATAGCTGTTTACCTTTTCACTCTTTTTGTTCTTCTTTCTTCTTGATTGACAAAGTGAATGCAACATCAACCTTTGTTTCGTCTTTTTGGCTTTCAACACTAAAGCGCCAATTTTCAACATCAAGTTGCAGATCTTTCACCATTACACCAAGGTCGTCCTTAAATTTTACAACTGCATCTTTTATTTGGTCGATTTTTACTTCTGTTTTTTCCTCATTTTTCGATTCCATAATTTCACCCCCTCCCAAACTTGATTATTACCTTTATTCTGTGTTCAGATGTTAATGTATCTGTCGATTTTTGTATGCTCTACATTTGAGACGCTGGATTTCTTAATGTGTTAATGTCCTCTTTATTCACGTATCCAGTGTAATAGACAATAGCCACGTATGCTGCCATGCTAACAACTGTTCCAATAGCTACAACAATTGGATTATCTTTGGGCAACAAGAGAAGTATTGCCGCTGAAACTGCACCTGCAGCTAAAAGTTTGTGGAGCCCTAGAAACATTTCGACGTTCAGGTTGCGTCTAATGAATATTGGAATTAGAATAAGTGATGTAATGCCAGTGAGTGTTAGAGAAATTGCGGCTCCGTTTATGCCAAAGATTGGTACTAGAATGAATATTGAGACAAGATACTGTATTGCAGCGGTTGCAAGGAGTAATCCGGATAGTTTTGCTTTTCCGACGCCTATTAGTATTGAAGAAAGAGTTCGTCCGAACATGAGCAGGAATGTTCCTGCGATTAGGATTTGTAGTGGCGCTACTGCTCCTTGAAATTGAGGATTATATATTCCTACTATTGGTTCTGCCAATGCAAAAATTACTATCGTCAACGGAAGCCCTAAAAGGAGTGGATATTTCACGGATATGTTAACGTATTTTTTCATCATTTCTTGGTCGTTTTGTGTCCATGCTTCTGAGATTGATGAAATAATTGGTAAAGCAAATGCTGTCATGGAAAATAGTACACTGGATATTGTGTCTGCAACGCTATAAACTCCGACATCAGCGAAATCAAAGAACAGATTTAGTATAGGAATGTCTAGGCTTTTCATTACCATGAACGAGATTTTTCCAATTGATATCGAAAAGCCGAAGATGAGTATGTGCTTAAATTCTTTAAAATCGTCTTTTATAGTGTCTTTGAATTTCTTGCTCTTGTAGTAATCTACATTTAACAAAAACAGGTCCTTGATATAGGGTCTTAGAAAATACATGCACAAGACTAGCTGACAGATAGGAGCAACCACAACCAAAACTGGAATCAATGTGTACGGAAAGCTCAGCATTATTATTATCGTGCCTAGTATGGTGGCTGCATAAAATCCGCTTGACTGTATTATCGAAAGCTGTTTGCTTTGATGTAACGAACCCATGATTGAAGCGAGCGAATCTTTTGTTCCAGAAAACAGGAATGCTACTGCAAGTGAAAGAAGCGTTATTTTCATTATCATGTCTGGAGCAAAGATTGAAGCTACAGCTAAAATAAGAAACATAACAACGCTCATGCCCGTTAGATATCTAACATAATTAGAGAAATAGCGGGCAAGGTTTGCATTTTTTTCTGTCAGGTAGCATGCACCAAAGTGGATAAGTCCCTCAAATAGTCCTCCAAACAGTAGTGCCCACATGAAATCAAAAATTGAATATGATATATTAAAGAGCGCAAAACCATCAGGACCGTACGCCCAACCTATTTCTATTCCTAGGACCAGCCAAAAAACGCCACTCAGCATCATGAGTGCAAGAAACCAAAATCCGCCCGAAACAAGTCTTCTTGCTCCCGTGTTGCATTGAGCATTTTCGTCTTCCATCAATTTCCATCTCATGCTTGATTTTGCTGGTAAATGATGTGTCCTATCCAGCGGAACTTTGAATCATTATGCATTACTCTGATATAAAGTTCGGGCATAAACGGGAAAC
>JARRMA010000206.1:0-11238 GCA_037386505.1 Candidatus Bathyarchaeota archaeon | reverse complement strand
AAAAAAAGAGTTCGATGTCGTAGCGGAAATCTTACGAGTAGCAGCTCTAGGTTCAAAAGAGTCAGAAATAATAACAGAATGCAATCTCGACCGTAACAGTCTAGAACAATATTTACCTGTAATGATGGTTCTAAAACTTGTAAGCGTTAAGAAAGAAACAGAGAATTATTATCAAACAACAAGAAAAGGATTAGAATTTCTACGATTCTATCATGGTCTACGATGGTTGCTTTGGGGTAAGAACGATGACTACGTTCTAATTAAAAGTATGAACCAGTTGAAAAAAGAAGAAAAACCCTACTATGTAAGATAAGAATATGAAAAATAATCAAAAAAAGTTTTCAAGTTTTTGAGATTCTGATTTTTGAAGCAAATCAGAACACTTTTTAGGATCTAGAGATTTAAATTCTAATCCCAAACTTTCCAATATTGTTTTAACACCCTTTGCTAAACTGGGAGCTACAAGTATCCCCCTGATTTCTCTATGTGAAACAGTTTTCAAGAAATTAACATATTTAGATAATTGTAATACAGCATTTCGACCAGCTCCTCTTCTCTTCAATTCAACGACAACAAGTCTACCGTTTAGATCTTGTCCGTAAATGTCGACAAAACCGGGATCAACCTTTTTTTCATAAGTAATTGGATTGAAACCTTCCTCTAGAAGAGAAGGATCAATAAGAATCGCCTTCTGCATGTCTGCTTCACTTGCATGTAGAAAAAAGTCTCCATTGTCTTTCAGTTTTAGAACAGTAACTAAAAAAATTTTATCAAAGGACAATTTTAGTGATTCTGATGGTTTTTTACGTATAGCTCGAATTTGCAAAATATCTCCAATTGCTCGAGTCTGGAACAAACATCCAGCCGGTTGCCAATTCACAGGTTCATACCCAAAAGGTCGATGAACCAAAACTGATCTATCCTCTTTGATCATTAAAATGCGTTCACCTGACTCCAGTTTTGAGCTTGCACGACCTCTATAGTCTACACTACAGTTACCTACCAAAATCACTACTTTTCTTTCCGAAAGGGCAGTTTTTATAAACTTCGCGGATTTTTCGATAGTTGGATTTTCTAAAGATATAACAGACTTTTCTTGTAACATAATAATAGTCGATATTCTTTAGAAGAACTAAGATAGATAAGACTTCTGAGAAGAATGCCAGAATGGAAAGATAAAATCGAAACAATGGACTATAATGTTCAGTATCTAGAAGAACAGAATAGCAAAATAAAAGATATAATAAATAATATTGAATTAGATCAAAACGATCAAGTTATAGATCTTGGATGCGGAACTGGTTTTCTATTTAGTCAAGTTGCTAAGAAAGTCAAAATTCTTGTGGGTATCGATTTTTCTATTAACGCTCTCAAGGAAGCAAAAAAGCGATTAAAAAATTCACCCAATGTAGCATTAATTCGCGCGGATGCAGATCATACACCATGCCCTAACCAAATTTTTGATAAAATTGTTGCCATTACTCTTCTTCAAAATATGCCAAACAATCTAAAAACGCTTCTTGAGATGAAAAGAATAAGTAAATCTGAAGCTATTTTTGCATTTACTGGACTAAAAAAGAAATTTAATCAAGAAAGTTTCTTAAATCTCCTACAAAGTGCCAATCTAAATATTATTAGGTTAAATATTAACCAAAAACTTAAGGACTATATTGTTTTGTGTAAAAATAAAAATATACTGTAGACTTTATTTGTTAGCCTCTTTGAATATTTTGCAGATGAAAAAATGAGCTCCAAAGGCTATAGGGAAATTATTCAATACTTAATGGAGATTTCAAATCCAACAAAAAGGGACCTAGACTATATTAAAATGAAAATTGCAAAGAAACATGAATTAAACAAGGTCCCTTCAAACGCAGAAATAATAGCTCATTTAAAACCAAAAGAACGAACAAAACTTCTTAAAATCCTAAGAAGAAAAACTGTAAGAACAATTTCTGGCGTGACAGTAATTGCAGTAATGACAAAACCTTCCCCATGTCCTCAAGAAGAACCATGTGCTTACTGTCCTGGTGGACCAAATGTTGGGTTTCCTCAAAGTTATACAGGTCAGGAACCAGCTGCCCTTAGAGGTGTACAAAATGATTATAATCCTTATAACCAGGTTAAAAATAGAATTCAACAATTAGAAACTATAGGTCACAGAGTCGACAAAGTGGAACTCATCATAATGGGGGGTACTTTTCCAAGTACACCACTCGAATATCAAAAGCAATTTATTAAACAGTGCCTTGAAGCAATAACAGAAAAAAATACAGAATCACTTGAAGAAGTAAAAAAGATCGCTGAAACAAGTAAAATTAGAAATGTTGGAATCACTGTAGAAACAAGACCAGATTGGGCAAAAAAAGAGCAAGTAAATAGGATGCTTTCAATGGGTATAACAAGAGTGGAAATTGGTGTTCAAAATATTTATGATGATATATATGAGAGAGTGAACAGAGGCCATAAAATTAGTGATGTTATAGAAGCAACTCAAGTAATGAAGGATGCTGGATTAAAAGTAGTTTATCATCTTATGCCAGGTTTACCTGGATCAAACTTTAAACGTGATCTTGAAGGTTTTAGAACAATATTTACAGATCCTAATTTTAAGCCTGATATGATAAAATTGTATCCTTGTCTTGTAATAAAGGGGACAAAATTATACGATTGGTGGAAAAAAGGTGACTACCAACCCTACACAACTGATGAAGCTGCCCGATTAATCGCAGAATTAAAAAAGTTCGTTCCTCCTTGGGTCAGAATCATGCGGGTACAACGTGATATTCCTGCTAAACTGATCGAAGCAGGAGTAAAACTAAGCAATCTAAGACAAATTGCAAAAAAGAAGCTAATGGAAAATGGAGGAAAATGTAGATGCATAAGATGCAGAGAAGTAGGCCATAAATGGATAAGAGACAACAAAAAACCAGACTCTGAAGGCATCAAGATACATACAATAAAAGAAGAAGCTTCTGGGGGTTTAGAACTTTTTATTTCTACCGAAGATATGTCCAACGATATTTTATTGGGTTATATCAGATTACGTATACCCTCAAAAAAAGTATCACGACCAGAAATAGATGCTGAAAAGTCAGCAATAATTCGTGAACTCAGAGTTTTCGGTCCATTAGTGCCTGTAGGAAAACACTTTGATAGTGCATGGCAACACAAAGGTTATGGGGGGATTCTTTTATCGGAAGCAGAAAGGATCGCTCAAAAAAATTACAATAGAACAAAATTGGTTGTTACAAGTGCACTTGGAACAAAAAATTACTACAAACAATTTGGATATAATTACGATGGACCATATGTTTCAAAATATCTTGACTGAATCATTTAATAAACGGTCATGAGTAATGAAAATATGTTTTCAAGGGATCTAGCAGAAAAAAAGAACAGGAGAAAACAATATTGAACCAAGATTTTCCGGGTTATAAAGGATTAGCATTTAACCTAATAAAAAATGAAGGAGCAGAAATTGGGGATATAATTCGCATTAAAAAAGGTAAAGAAAGCTGGGAAGGAATTCTCATTCCCAGATCAGAGAGTGGAGACGAGTTTCACATAGTACTAAAAATGAAAAGCGGTTATAATGTAGGAGTCAGCGTTGATTCTAAAACAAAGGTAGAAAAAGTTGGAGAAGGAGAAAAACCAACATTTATTCCACCACCTCTACCTAAACAAAATAATAAATTGCCAAGGGTAGCTATCGTAAGTACAGGGGGTACAATTGCTAGCCGAGTAGATTATAGGACAGGAGGTGTAAGGGCAGCGCTGTCTGCTAGCGAACTTTACAGTGTAGTTCCTGAGTTAGCAGAAATAGCCGTTGTTGAAACCGAGATTCTATTTAGTATTTTTAGTGAAAATATCATCTCGAGGCATTGGATTGCAACTGCTGAAGCTGTTTCAAGACATATTGAAACTGGAGTGGAAGGTGTTGTTGTCGCTCATGGAACTGACACCTTAGGATATACTGCAGCTGCATTAAGTTTCGCTTTGCAGGATTTACCAATTCCAGTGATATTAGTTGCTTCTCAAAGATCAGCTGATCGTCCTAGTTCAGATGCTGCTACTAATTTAGTAGCTGCGGTTAGAGCAGCGGTTTCAGCTCCTTTTGCAGAAGTTGTGATTGCTATGCATGAAACGGTTTCAGATACTTCCATAATTTTTCATAGAGGAACAAAAACAAGAAAGTGTCATACAAGCCGTCGTGATGCATTTAAGTCTATTAACGCTTTACCACTAGCTCGTTTTGAGAATAATAAAATTAAGATTCTAACAGAAAAATATAGAAAACGCGATTCTTCGCGAAAAACTCCAAGAGAAAGAAGATCCCTGCCTTGATCATAGACATTCATATTTAATCTTCCCCATAAACATTGGGACATGTTGGAGATTACCTTTTTTCTGCAATCAAGAATGCTGTTGAAAAAAATGTGGTTGTATGTATGACGTCTCAATGTTTATGGGGAAGATTAAATATGAATGTCTATGATCAAGGCAGGGATCTTCTTTCTCTTGGAGTGATTTCTTTAGATGATATGTTGCCCGAGACAGCTTTTGTAAAACTTAGATGGGTACTCAGCCAAACAAGAAATCTTGAAGAAATTAAAAATCTACTCGTGAAAAATATATCCAATGAGTATTCCGCTAGAACATTATACAGAAATGGATGATAAGGAAGACGATTTATGAATAACAAATATTCAAAGATTGGTTTAAAAGCAGGACTTGAAATTCACCAACAGCTGGACACAAAAGAGAAGCTTTTCTGTTCTTGCAAACCTAATCTATTCAAAGATGATCCAGATTACACATTCATCAGGAAATTAAGACCCTCTCAAAGCGAGTTAGGTCAAGTTGATTTAGCAGCTCTTTTTGAATTTCAGAAAGAAACCGAGATTCTATATGAAGCTAATAGTCAAACGTCTTGTCTTGTTGAAATGGATGAAGAACCACCACATGATCTAAATAAAGAGGCTGTGGAGATTTCAGTTTTAACCTCCCTTATGATGAAAATGAAACCAGTTGATGAGATTCATGTTATGCGAAAAACAGTTATTGACGGTTCAAACACGACTGGTTTTCAACGAACATGTGTTATTGCATTAAACGGCGAGATTGATATTAAAGGGAAAAAAATTGAAATTTCTCAAATAAGTCTTGAAGAAGATGCAGCTAGAAAGATAAAGAAAGATAAACAGTTAATCAGTTATCGTATTGACCGGTTAGGAATACCCTTAATCGAAGTCACTACAGCACCTTGTATTTACAGTCCAGAAGAAGCACAAGAAGCAGCAGCTGAAATCGGAAGAATCTTAAGAGCAACCAGAAAAGTTAGACGTGGATTAGGAACTATTCGTCAAGATGTTAATATTTCTATTCGAGACGGTGCTTTAATTGAAATAAAGGGAGTCCAAAAACTTGAATTAGTTTCTCAAGTAATCGAAAACGAAGTTAAGAGACAAATTGGACTCTTAGAAATTAGAGAAGAATTAAAGAACAGAAAAATAAATGAATCTGATATTATCGAAGAATTTGTAAATGTAACCGAAGTTTTTAAGAATACTAAGTGTAAGGTCATTTCGAAAGTAATTAAACAAAATGATCAAGTTCTAGCAGTAAAACTAAAGGGGTTTAACGGATTACTCTGCAGAGATCTTGCAGCGGGAATGAGATTAGGATCTGAGTTAGCAGGAATGGCTCGGTTTTGGGGGGGAGTTGGAGGTATATTTCATACTGATGAACTGCCAGCCTATGGAATAACTGATGAAGAAATCTGCAATCTTGGATCACTTGTAAATAGGAATCAAATGGATGCAATAGTTTTTGTTGCAGATAGCGTTGAAAAATCAATTGATGCGTTAAATGCTGTAGTTGAAAGAGCTAAAATTGCAATAAAAGGAGTCACTGAGGAGACCCGAGCCGCAAATCCAGATGGAACAACAAAATATATGCGTCCAAGACCTGGAGCAGCTAGGATGTATCCTGAAACAGATGTTCCACCGATACAATTAACAGATCAAATTTTAAAAGATCTCGGTAATCGACTCCCAGAGTTACCTGAACAACTAATGAACAGATTAATGACAAATTATAAGCTTAATCGAAAACTTGCAAAGCAAATTTTGGATTCTGATTATCTTGATCTTTTTGAGACTTTAGCAAAAGAGATGAAGGTGACTCCAACTATTATTGCAGTTACTTTGACGGAGACATTAAAGTCGTTAGAGCGAGATAATGTAGAGGTTACTATATTATCAGATACTCAAATCAGTGAAATGTTTGAGTTAATCAGTTCAGGTAAAACAGTAAAGGAAAGCATCCCTGAGGTATTAACATGGTTAACAAAAAATAAAGATTGTTCAGCAAAAGATGCGCTTTCCAGTTTGGGACTTTCGATGATGTCTAGGAGTCAACTTGAAGAGCTAATTGATGATGTAATAGAAAAGAATACAGAATTTATCGAATTACGTGGAAAAGGTGCCTTCGGATCGCTTATGGGAATTGTTATGAAAAAGGCTAGAGGAAGAGTAAAAGCAAAATTGGTAAATGAGGTTCTTAGGAGTAGATTAGAAAGCGCATAAATTGATAGTTTACATTAATAATATTCAGTTGAGGACAATATAATGGGAAAGATTCGGGTTAGAGTCAAAGCTCCTTTTGGAGAAATAGTAATTGAAGGAGAAAATGCTCAAGAAATTCTTAAGATTTTAAAAACAATACCATCTCAGTTTGTTAATGAAGTGGGTAATCTAATATCTTCAAATCTAACGCCATCCTTGAAAACTCAGTTGGATGGAATAATTGAGATCACAACAGAAGGTCCAATTATAACAACAAGAGAGAAATTGACCCACTACGAGGCAATTGGTTTAGTTTTATTTGCGTCAGACCAAAATTCTAGTTCTGCTAGTCAAATAAAACGACTACTAGCTTCAAGTGGAATAAAATCTATGGTTCCTGCTCGTTTGAATGAAATGACAAAACGGGGGTTGGTTTTTAAACCAGATCCTTCCAGACCTGAATTCAAACTAACAACCCAAGGTGAAAGATGGATTGAAGATGAAGTTATGGTGAAAATCCGAGAGGCAACAAGTTGACTAAATCAGATAATGTGACTGTTAACATAAAATACAAAGATATAGATCAGACATTTTCAGGTGATGTGGATCAAGTCTGGAGGGGGATAAACAGGTTTTTTTCAAAAATTATTCCTCCATTTGAGATATTAAATAAGATTGTATTAACAGTTGAATTGGAAGATTTAATTGAATCGTGTAAAAATATAATCGCTATAACCGCTGAAGGACCGATTCTATTAGTTGAAAAGAACAGATTAACTGATAGCGAAATATTAAGTTTAAATCTTTTAGCTATTTATATCGGTGCTAAACTTGGAAATATTAAAGATTTCCTTACAAAAGAAGAACTTCAGTTAAAACTAGGTAAGAATTCGAAAATTACAAGCACAAGACTTGGTGAACTTATTCGTCAAGGAAAAAAAATCCAAGAAGAGATACTTCCAGAATTTCTTGAAGAATGCTAAATCTCAAATTAGGCCTTGAACCACTTAAATATTAGATATCGTATATCCTCGGCTTCTAAGTCAGGTATTGCTATTATGAATCTTTTTCTTACTGTTGTAGCTAATCTTCCAGCCTTAACAACATCTGTTGCTGTAATCTCATCAGTTGCTTTTCTGACCGAAACCATGTAGGGAGCATGGTCTAATCCTGGACCATGTTGATAAACAGCAAAATCACAGCCAAATTTCATTCCAGGAGTTACAACAAGTTTTTGACTCCTCAAATCTCGATAAACTGCATATTTCGAATCAAAATTTTCATAGAGTTTTCGAGCTTTTGTCCTAATTTTTGAAAAAGTTACCTTCTTTCTCTCTTTTCCTGTAAAAACATTAATTTTTCCTTTTTCAACAAGGTAAACGCCTTCCATCAAATCAAGGATCAGAGGAACATCAAACTCTGGAATTTTTGGCTTTGGAATTCCTAGGGGTTTTCCATAATAGCCAAATTTATAAAGATTTGATCCCTGCTTAGGATTCCAAACTATAAGAAAATTATCTAAGAGTTCAGTTTCAATCTTCTCTGACATGCTGACTCCCTTTAAAGGGTGAGAGCCAATACACGTGCAGCATCTGAGGCGTCTTTAGCTTTGTCAGCAGCATCTTCTAGATGTTGAACTACCATTAAAAGAAGAAACAATGGAGGAAGATCCATTTTGCTGTCAATAATATCAACTTCCAATTGTCGATAAATATCGTCTACTATACGTTCTGCTGTATCTACTTCTGAAGCTTTTTCAACGGCTTTTGTTGCTCCGTAATTTAAGGTCATAGTTGTTTCTCTAAGGCGAGAAATTGTATCAAAAACTGCATCTGAAAGTTTTACTAAGTCTTCCTTTATCTTCTTTGGAACTTTCCATCCTCTTTCTAATATCTGAAGCAATCGAAAGGCTATTCCTTCACAGTAATCAGCTATGTCGCTTGTCAAGTTAGTGAAACGGAGAAAATCTTCGCGGCTCATTAAAATAGCACCTATTTCCGTAAGTTCTCTTGAAACTACGCGACGCGCCGCTTCTACATTATTTTGTGCTTTTTTAATATCATTAAAAAGTTCATTAGCTTCTTTTTTGTCTCCATCAACAAAGGCACTCACCAATCTGGAAATTTTGCGACATATATCGACTACTTCTCTAAGATGATCTCTTGAAACGTTAAGAGCTTGTCTTTTCACGCGTTCTTCAGTCTCTACAGGAAAAACCATGTCATTGCCTCATTCAATTATTTGATAATATTTACAGAAATAGATTGTTTGGAGTCTCTTAAAAAGAATTAGTAAATCTTAAAAATATTTCATCTTTCGATTAGCTTTCCCAGATCTTCAAAATCGATTTTATAACGGAAATAATCATGAAGCAAATCTGGAAGACCAATTAGGTTGCTTCTAACTTGTTTCCAAGAATCCCGATCACGTATCGTTACGCTGTCATCTTCAAGAGTTTGGTAATCGATTGTAATAGCTAAAACATTTCCTGCTTCGTCAGCCCTTGCATATCTCCGTCCAATTGAACCTGATTCATCCCATTCCGTAGCAAATCCTTCTTTCAATAATAGTTGATAAACATCTTTTGCCTTTTCTGGTAGACCGTCTTTACTAACCAAAGGAAAAATGCTCAATTGTATAGGAGCAATATCTCGTGGCAAGCTCAACAATGTTCGTTTATTTCTTTTTGTGTAAGCATATTCTAATGCAACATAAGCTAACCGATCTAAACCAAAACTAGGTTCAATTACATGAGGAATAAATCGTCTTCCACCATCTTCACTTTCCTTGAAGGCTGTTAGATCTACACCACTTGCCTTCATATGACGGCTTAAATCATAGTCTGTTCGATAGTTGTGTCCTGAGACTTCAACCCATCCCCATCTTTCAGTGTAAACTTCTTGATCGAATCCCTGCAACGAATAGTGAGCTCGTTCCCATTCTAACTTTTCAATAAATCTTTGCTGATCTTCCGGAACTCCGAGTTCAATTAAAAACTTCTTCGCCAATGCCATAAAATAAGCTTGCCATTCTTCTTTTATTATACCTTTTTCTAGAGCCTCTTTTACTGTAATTATTATTGGCTCAGTTATGGGCGGACGCGAGAGGCGTCCGCCTTGCTCGACCGAGCCTTGGCCATCGCCCCCACTCACATCGGCGCGCTGCGCGGGCGGGCCGCGTTGGCGGAGCAAGCTGGCGAGAGCGCGATCGCGGCCGCCATGCACTTTCGAAAATTCGCTTGAATTCTACAAAAATACCTTGCGCTGCTTCAGGACGCCCATAACCAATTGAATCGGAGTATGGTCCTATCGTGGTGGTAAACATAGTCATGAACTGTTCCGCTTTATCGAATGTCCCACCACATTCTGGACATTTGATGTTTCGGTTCTTAATTTCAATCATAACAGATTGGAGAGTAAGTTTTTCAGTTTCGGTATCGGTCATTTCTCCGAATTCTTGAAGTAAATGATCTGCACGGAATTTGTGCTTACATTTTGTGCATTCTACAGTAGGTTCTTTGAAGTTCTCTACGTGCCCTGAAGCCTCTAAGACTTTTCCAGGCATAATAACTGATGTCTCAATTTCAAGTATACCTAATGGTCTAATGTAGAAGTTTCTAAATTTATCTTCTAACCGTTTTTTTAGCAATGAACCAAGTGGACCGAAAGTTAGGAATCCGCCAACCCCTCCATAGATTTCAAAAGAGGGCCAAAAATATCCTCGTCGCTTTGCTAGTTCACTTATAATTTCGTATTTGTCTTTTTGTTTCATTGTTTTTTACTCCGCGATAATTTTGAGAATATAGATGCTTGGTAATTCAAGAATAAAAATGCAATGCTCATACTAATTTTGAAAGTTCTTCTTCAAATTTTTGTTTCATATCACTTTTTTTAGATAACTCATTTTTAACTTTATCAATTATTTTTACTGGTGAAGGATCTTTATTTTGAAGTATTGCAAGATATACACTTGTATAATCGCCTATACACATTATAGAAAACATTTTTGCCAGTTTTCCTTTTCCTTCTGCAAAAATTTCAAGAGTTTTATTTGCTTTAATAAAAACTAGGTTTTTTGTGGTTTCTATTCTATTTCTGAGCTCTTTAGGTTCGTTGGGGTCTCTAATAAGAATTATAGAATGTTTTTTAATAAGAGATTCAGGTGCCTCGTATCCTACTGTTTCATTATGATTTAGTTCAGGAAAAATGTCAGATTTACTTGGTAATTTACTGTTTTCATTAAATTGTGCTTTTAATCGATGAGCTATTGAAGTGTATTCTCTAAAACCATATATTGTTGGAATTGTTTCCTTCAAGTCTAAAGCAAGCTTTTTGGCTTTGTTATTTTCAGAAGGTACTTCTACAGTATTTTCTTTAGATATTTTTTCAAAGACCATTATTGCTTCTTCCAATTCAGCTTCTATATTGGAAAGGATTCCAAGTTTTTGCATAATAATCGGAAACGGAAAAAATAGGTATGGAATAGCAGCTCTAGGTTGCAGTCCTGAAGGGATAATTATGTGAGGAACCTTAAGTTTTTTGCAGAAATTTGCAAGTTGTCCATTGGAAGTTACAGCAATAATCGTGCTTTTCCATTTTTTTGCTTCCAAAAATGCAGTAAGTGTTTCTTCCGTATTTCCAGAATAGCTATTTGCAAAAACAAGGGTGTC
>JARRMA010000205.1:0-3244 GCA_037386505.1 Candidatus Bathyarchaeota archaeon | reverse complement strand
CTACTAAGATTGTTAGACCTGACTACCGTAGTTCTATTGCTTCAAATAGGTTAGGATGGTTTAGCAGAAGTGTATTATCAGCTATAATGTATTCAGTATATTCTAAAATTATCGAGAATCAATCTTAATTAATAATTCATTAATATAAACTAACATCATTTTTACTTGCTCTACAGATGTAGCAAGGCTTAAATATCAAACTTCGAGTAGTTTCTCGATCCTGAAGAGGAATTAGCTTTGAAGTTTGGAATGTTTATTTACGAACCTACACCAGTTGAAGGATTTGATCTTCAAGTATATCGTCTTAAATCAGAACGAGGAATTGTCGGAACTCCAAATCCAGAAATGACGACAAATATTGCCTGTTTTGGCGATAATAATATGGCAGCAAAACATCCTGATTGGGTTCAAATTTCGAAAGATGGCCCAGCATTAAGGACAAACAAGAAATATAATTTACGTTGGGACATTGTCTGCAACCAAGAAAGACAAATGATCGATTATATGCTCGATTTAATCGAGGATACAGCAAATAAAACAAAAGGAATAACTGTTAGTAGCATGCATGTTGCAGACCATGGATTCTGTATATGCCCCAGATGCAAAGAAGCATACGCAAAAAGTGGAATGGATTGGTTAGAATGGAGAGCCCAAACAGTCACAGATTTTATTAAAAGCGCAAAAGAACGAGTGAAAAATAAGCCATTTTATGTTGGATTACTACCTGATCCCGTTAATGCTTATGAACGTTTTGGAATGGATTTTGATGCCTTAGCAGAATATGCAACGGCTTTTGTTGTTCCACATTGGTCTAAAACTTATGCAAGTCCGTGGTATTTTGAATCACTTTCTAGGGCATTCAAAAAATTATTGAAAAAACCGGTATTTCCAGGACTTTATATACGTGGCCCAGGTGATGATCCAAATGAACTTGAGAATCATACTCAAATATTGAAAACCGCATGTCGAATTGCAAGAACTGGAGTAGATGGACTCATTTTCTTAGCCGCAAATGCTCAGATTATGAAAGACTTTCAGAAAGCTTGTGTTGCTGACACAAAACTCCGTGAAGATCTTGAAGGTTATGGCGGCAAACCTGTCTTAGATCTTGTTGATAGATGGGAAAGTATTCTTAAATAAATGAATATTGCGCACTTTTGCGCATAATCTTTTTTCTATTTTTGAAAAGAAAAAAATAATTCTAAATTAAAACTAGAATTACATCAGATTTTAAGTAAAACATAAGAAATCATATTGCTTAAAGTCAAGATTTTAAGATTAAAATTATTTGGGGATTGAAGCAAAGCTTAAATAAGCTGTATAGAAGTATTCTGCATCTTTAAAACGAGGAATAATAATGGAATTCGGCAATTACCTTTTCGAACCGAAGAAAGTTAAAGGATTCGACTTTGATGTGTACCGACTAAAACCCGAAACAGGAAGACGTGGAACACCACAAAAAGACATGTGGAACAACATAGCAGTTTTCGGGGATAATGTTTCTGGTCGTGCACACCCAGAATGGGTCTCAGAATCAAAGCGAGGCAGAGCAGTAAGAGGAAATAATCAATATAATCTACACTGGGACGTCCTTTGCCCAACAGTTCCAGAATTCAGAGCAGAACAATTAGATTATATCGAGAAAACAGTAGAAGAAACTAACCAACCAATCTTCTTAAACAGTTGGCACTTTGCAGATCATGGACATTGCACTTGTGATCGATGCACAAAATTATGGAAAGAAAGTGGATTAGATTGGTTTGAATGGCGAAACCAAACAATTACACAATTCATCAAAGATGTCAAAGAACGTGTAAAAACCAAACTTGTATTAGCAGTTCTACCAGACCCAGCAAATGCGGATCACCGATTTGGAATGGATTTTAAAGAATTATACAAAATATGTGACGCATTCAATATTGTAATGTTTTCACAGAACTATGCGACTTCATGGTATTGGGAAATGATTGCAAGAGCTTTTCGAAGAATTTTCCCCGAAAAACCAGTTTATTCAAATATTTATGTTTGTGGTCCAGGAGACGATCCCGCCCAATGTCCACCAGTAAAGCAGCTTATCAGAGTATCTGTTCGTGTTATGAGGACAGGAATCGATGGCATAATATATCTAGCCGATCTCGCAGAAAACATGGTAAAATTCCAAAAAGCAGTATCTAAAGAAGGAGAATACAGAGATTCGCTAAGCGATTATGGTGGTCAAACAGCACTCGATCTTTTCAATAGATGGGACAAAATGTTCTAAGTAAACAAACCAATTTTTTAACAAAAAGGCTTCGGCCTATTTCTTTTTTTAAATTCTAAATTAAATACTTATTTCAAGATTAATCTTTCAAAAGTTGGTTATTGCAATTTATATTTTCGAATTAATGCTATTAAACTTAAAATAATTACTAGTGATCCCAGGGTAGGAAGCGCAGTTCCTAGAGTTAACCTTAATGAAGAGAAACTTAAAAAAAGACCCACTAAGGCAGTTAAGGCGAAACTTAATCCTATAGAAAAGACAATTCTTTCAATAATATCTAATGAAATTTTTCTTGGAAATAGTGCTTCAGTCAAGCAATAACCAGGTAAAAAAGCTACGAGGATA
Organism: Candidatus Bathyarchaeota archaeon; assembly: GCA_037386505.1. Taxonomy (GTDB): domain Archaea; phylum Thermoproteota; class Bathyarchaeia; order Bathyarchaeales; family Bathyarchaeaceae; genus Bathyarchaeum. The sequence continues at coordinate 639 of JARRMA010000205.1, read as the reverse complement.
AAAGAAAAAATATAACGCAAATAGGAAGCAGGAATGTTGGTTCCAGGAACGAATATTATCGAAACGAATGAAAGAAATGATATTGCTATTGTAAACCAAAACCAGTAATTGTTACGAGCTAAAATAAAACCAAAAAAATTGTATTCACTTTGAATTGAATCTTCAAACGAAACAAATCCATTTTGATGAAGGTTTTTTATTTCATTTTCAACTGTTTCAGGAGAAGCATCAATTTGCTGTTGAACTAATTGAACCAACTCATTGACGTTTTTCGGTTGTTCATTGTCCAAGATTTCTAAAATTAGTTTATCCAGTGCCTTCATCGGTGCGTCAACTTCTATAACACATCTACATAAATGTAGCTATTATAAGTTAAGCAAATCGTTTAGAATAATTAGAAGTTAAAAAGATTCAAATTAAACTATAAAAAAATAAAAAAAGGGCATAAAGCCCGAATATTTAGGTCGTTTATTTTTAACCGACTAGCTTGAAAAGTGGGTGCATACCTTCGACTGCGGGTCGTGTACCAAGCTCTGCAACAGCAGTTAATATGTATGTGTCGACTACTGCAACGGCTGGAAAAACGAATTCTGCAAATTCTATTGGACCAAACATGATCCAATCGCAACCTATCATTGG
>JARRMA010000204.1:0-5679 GCA_037386505.1 Candidatus Bathyarchaeota archaeon | reverse complement strand
AAATTAATAGACAAAACCATAGAATTACGAGATTCATTAATTAAGAAAGTTGAAAAAGCCAGAGGATTAATAAAACAAACAAGTCCCGTAACTTTTGTTCCTAAAAAAACCTTACCTGAATTAATAGACCAGGGTAAAAAAGAAGGCTATAAACCAGATCAAGGTCTAGGTGAAGACACTCGTTCTCTTCAGAACATACTTTTATACGGAATAATAGGTGTTGCAGCATATGCAGATCATGCATACATTCTTGGTCAAAAAGATGATACAGTATTTGCGTTTATTCATGAAGCACTCTCTGCGGTCTTAGACAAAACGCTAGATATCAATAATCTTGTTGGTTTAGTACTAAAATGTGGTGAAATAAATCTTAGAGCAATGGAACTTCTAGACGCAGGAAATACAGGCACATATGGACATCCGGTTCCAACAAAGGTTCCACTTGGAACTAAAAAGGGGAAAGCAATTCTTGTTTCTGGACATGATCTTAAAGATTTAAAAGAAATTCTAAAACAAAGTGAAGGAAAAGGAGTCAATATTTACACACATGGGGAAATGTTACCTGCTCATGGTTATCCAGAATTAAAGAAATATTCCCACTTTTATGGTCATTATGGAACTGCATGGCAAAACCAACAAAGAGAATTTAAAGAGTTCCCAGGTGCAATTCTAATGACAACAAACTGCCTTCAACGACCATTAGATAATTATAAAGACAATATATTCACTACAGGACTTGTTGGATGGCCAGGAATAACTCATATTGAAAACAGAAATTTCACTCCAGTTATCAAAAAAGCATTAGAAATGTCCGGATTTAAAGAAGATACAAACGGAAAAATGGTAATGGTTGGATTCGCAAGAAACACCATTCTAAGCGTAGCTGATAAAATTGTTGAAGCACTCAAAAACAAGAATCTAAAACACATCATACTTGTAGGAGGTTGTGATGGAGCAAAACCAGGAAGAAACTATTATACAGAATTTGTAGAAAAATCTCCCAAAGACACAATGATACTAACCCTAGCCTGCGGAAAGTTCAGATTTTTTAACAAAGACTTAGGTACTATAGGTGATCTGCCGAGACTATTAGATGTTGGTCAATGTAACGATGCATACTCTGCAATAAAAGTAGCAGTAGCATTAGCAGAGATGTTCGGAGTTGGAGTAAACGATCTTCCATTGTCAATTGTCTGTTCATGGTATGAACAAAAAGCTGTAGCTATACTACTGACATTACTTCATCTTGGAATCAAAAATATTCGACTGGGACCAAGTTTACCGGCTTTCATTACACCTAATGTCCTCAATTTACTAATTAAGAACTTCAATATAATGCCAATAACAACTCCTGAACAAGATCTAAAAGCCATACTTGAATAAATATAGATCAGTGCTAAAAATGAAAAAAGGGTTAAGCGAAATCTGTTACAAATTCTTCGCTAATCTTGCAAATCCAACAAGATTGGCTACACTCGAACAACTAATGAAAAAACCAATGAGTGTAAAGGAACTTACTGAAAATCTTGGACAGGAACAAAGTATGGTTTCGCATAACCTAAAACCTCTTCTTGAATGTAATTTCGTCTATTCAAAACGTCAAGGGAAAAAAAGGATATATTTCGCTAATCAAGAAACGGTGGGCTCGCTTTTTAAAACAATTGAAATTCACGCCGAAAAATATTGTCCAACGGGTGTAAATTGTCAAATTAATAAAAATTAAGAAGGGAGAAAAGGAGAATATGACGCAAAAACATCCGCGAATTAAAAGAGAGAAAAAAACCATAGATAAAATGATTCACGTTTACTGTAAAGGTCACCATAACACTCAAGGAGACCTATTATGTGATGATTGCACAAAATTCTTGGATTATGCATACGTGCGCTTAGAAAAATGTCCATTTCAGGAAGAAAAATCTACATGTGGTAAATGTTTGGTTCACTGTTATCAACCGGAAATGAGAGAAAAAGCGAAAAAAATTATGAGGTATTCAGGTCCGAGATTAATATACAAAAGTCCCATATTGGCATTGCATCATGTGTTTGACGGACGAAAGAAACCGATGACCATAAAAGAACTTAAAGAGAAAAAAGCTCAAGAGCAATCCAATACAAATTAAAGTGCTTTAGTTGTAATTTAGTAGTATTGATTATTTTTGGAAACAAAAGAAGTTGAAAAAACAAAGTCAAAGAATCCACGTAGAGTAGATGCAAGACAAATTTATGTTCATAAAAATGCTCAAGTTACAGCGTTAACTTTGCAACCAGGTGAATCATTAAGAAGACACATTACACCCGTAGATGTTTTCTTTTATGTTCTAGAAGGAAATGGGATAGTAGAAATTGGAGAAGAAAAAAGAAGTGAACAAAGATTCGGTTATTCATAGCATAGCAAAGATTGTTCATTGTTGGTACAACAAGTCATTTATCCACAATGCATCCATCTTTACCTTTTGATACTTCTGCAATTACATGAATAAGATTATAGAGACCTGAACTTTCAAGCCTTGGTTTTAATAATTGATCAATTTGGAAAATTCCAGCTGAATCCGACATTGTAATTTTTACTGTTATTGGTTTTATTCCATCTTCAATAATTTCTACATTTCGTATTGATAAAGCAGAAACTGAATGTATATCAATTTTTCCAGCTTCGAAAGGAATTCTAGCCCTACCAGACTCCATATCTAAAGCGTCAGCTATACTTACAATCCCAGCCTCAATTGTAAGAGGATTATTAGGTCGCTCATGAGAAACGACACAATGTAATACTTCAGACGTAATTATTGCTTGTTCCTCTAAAGAGTAGACATTTTTTAAGAAATCATCAAGAAATCTTAATGCAATTAAAACACTATATTTTTCATGATCGTTCCTTTGGACTATCATTCCCAGATCATGAAAAATCGAACCTAATACGACAACAACTTCACTATCATTGTTTTTCATTTTATAATTCTTAACGATACTTGGTCGAATTCCATTTTTAATTAGAATTCTTAATAATTTCAAAGCCAAGTTTGCAACTATTTTCACATGAGTTGGCCCATGATCAGTATAACCCATACGATCAATGGCCATAATATTTGAGCATTTCCAAAAACTGTTCAACATGGAATCTTGTTGAATACTAGACATTATCTGTTCTAGTTTATTGTTCTCCCGAAAAGGTATGTTAAAAACGTATGACACAAATTTCGCCTCTCAACTCAATTAGATTTAATTTAATAGAATTTGGAGCTGATTTATATTTTAATTGCAATCGATGGAACAATCAATTTATGAAATGTTTAATCACAATTATTTTACTAAAGGTTTTTATTTAATGAAAAGCTTTCAGAGATTAGATACAATTTTCATTATTATAGAAATCTAAAAGCAGGAAGCATACATGAAATGAGCTTCTTTAATAATAAACAAAAAATTAAAGCGTTATTTATTGTTGGATTCCTAACAATCATTTCAATTTCAACACTTAGTACTGTTTCTGCAGCAGATATTCAAACCAATGTATATGTTGGTGTGAGTCCAAACCCGGTTCAAGTTAATCAAAAACTTCAAGTTTCGCTATGGATTACTCCTTCCACAACTTCTTATCAGATTTATCATGATTTAACCGTTGAATTTCAAAAATCAGATGGTGCAATTGACACTTATGGTCCATTTGATACCGAAATAATAGGAACTGGTTCATTCCAATTTGATTATGTTCCCAATCAAACAGGGACTTGGAAAATCACAGTAGTCTATCCTGGCGGAGATATCATAGCGGGTAACACATATCTATCTGCTACTAGTTCAACTCAAGAATTTGTAGTTCAAACTAATCCAATACCTGAATGGATTTACACTGAACTACCAACATCGTACACTCATTGGTGGCGACCGATTAACTCAGAAAACAGAGAATGGAATATCTATGCAGGGGATTGGCCACAACAAGGGTACAATGCATCTATGAATAACTTCAATCCTTATACTACTGCCCCCATCACTCCTCATATTTTGTGGACTCGACAAACGGGTGTAACAGGATTAATTGGAGGTAAATACAATGGAACAAGCTACGTAGGTGGGAGCAAAGGGGTGAATATTATTCTAGCGGGTTTAGCTTATTATTCTGCTTTAGATGGAGTACATTGTATAGATGTTCACACTGGAGAAGAACTTTGGGTAAAACAAGGCATTAACCCGACGATCGGAGTGGCTTCTCCCCAACATAATCTTGCTGATGGGGAAGCTAGAGTTGCTGAACTTTGGGAAATTGGAGAAGATTTTGTGAAATATGATCCATTTACAGGATTAGAAACCCTGAGAGTTCAAAATGTTCTTCCAGGAATTTATTCTGAACCATATATCTATAGTTTCTCCAATGGACGATTAATAACCTGGAAGACAGACAATAGGATCATAGAATCTAATGCCTCTTTGGGAGAAATCACTAGTTTTAAGGATTTAATATTTTCAAATGTAAGTTGTAGTTATGATTTCAATTTAATTCGGGGAAATGTTGGTTTAGCGATTAATAAGTGGCCTAATGAGTCTGCCGCCGTTAATCTTACTACTGGTGAAACAATTTGGAGCAGGGTTCTTCCATTGGAAGAAAATCCAGTTGGAAATCCAAGTATCGCAGATGGAAAAATATTCGTTCCAGGAGAAGGAATGGTATTTCGCGCATACAATCTATTAAATGGAGAAAAAATATGGACCAGTGAACAAGCAGAATATCCCTGGGGATCAATTTGGGGAAACGATTCAGCAGTAGCTTATGGTAATGTGTATGGATTAAGTGCTGATGGCAATGTTTATTGTTTTGACACTGAAACTGGACAAACTAATTGGAATTTTTATTCAGGTAATTCTTTTGGCGAAACTCCTTATGATACGTGGGCTTTTTCATCAAATCCAGTTGTTGCTGATGGAAAAATATATCTAAGTACAATGGAACCCACTTCAATTGAACCCAAACCTATAGGAAATAGGCTATTTTGTTTAAATGCTACTACCGGAGAAGAAATTTGGAAAATAGATTTTGCTGGAGGTTTAAAAGCAGTTGGAGAAGGAATGTTAATTGCAAAAAACGAATATAATGGCATTATTTATTGTTTTGGAAGAGCAAGAACATCAGTAGATGTATTGGTATCGCCTACAATTGCAACTCAAGGTTCTCCAATTTTAATAGAAGGATATGTTTCTGATCTGTCTCTAGAAGTTAAAGGAGAACCTGCAGTCGGAAACAAAGATATGGCTAGATGGATGGAATACTTGTATATGCAAAGACCATGTCCAACAGAAGTGGTTGGAGTTCCTGTGGAAATACGAGTAATACAAGATTCAACAGGAAGTAAACAGGACCTAGGATTTGCAGAAACCGATCTATATGGACATTTCAATTTTGAGTTTACTCCACCAGTTACAGGATTGTATACTGTTGCCGCAAGATTTCTTGGAAGTGATCCTTATTTTAGTTCATGGAAAGCAATAGGATTATCGGTACAAGAACCTTCTGAACCAATTATTGTACCAGAAACTGTAACCTCCACTGACAATACACTTTTGTTCTTGGTTTTAATAGCGACCACTTCGATCGCGATAGTGATTGGATTATTTAATCTTGTAATGATTAAAAATCAGAAAAAATCTTAACAAAAATTAAGATATTTTAACCATCTTTTTTTG
>JARRMA010000203.1:0-3285 GCA_037386505.1 Candidatus Bathyarchaeota archaeon | reverse complement strand
GAGCAGTGTATCCTATGAACAAAATCTTTTCACGTTAAAGTATAGAAGCTATGTAGCAATTCCCCTGACTTTAGAGTAGACTTCAATTCATCACTTTAAATAATCTTTCACACCTAATAAAATTTCCTTATTTTTGCGCCGCATCCTTAGCTCAGCTGGTAGAGCATCTGACTCTTAATCAGCAGGTCAGGGGTTCGAATCCCCTAGGATGCACAATAAGCCCCGAAAACGAAAGATTTTGGGGCTTTTTTAATCCTTTAATCTAATTTGTAATTCAATTTTACTATGAACTCAAACTTAAAACAATACTTAGATTTTATCGAAGATTGGGAATATATTCAGACAGAGACGTACTTGGTTTTATTAAGAAACGCAGCTTTAAAAAAAGCTGAAGCACGAAAAAGAATTGAGGAAAATGGAGAGGACGTTGATGAAGCAATGAAATCTGCAAGAAAATATATGAGAATTATGGATTACCTTTACGAACGATGGGAAAGAGAGAGGAAAAGGAGAGAATATGGAAATGCTTGACAAACGAACTCCTTGCTCAACAATCTGTATTCCGTCAAAAGAATTTTAGTCTCCTAAAAATTAATTAAGAATACACCCCCCTCCACCCCGAACAAAGCCTTCACTTGACGGCTTTTAGGATTTTATAGTAAGCGGACTTTGAGATCTTAAGTTTCTTGGTAATCTCTTTATAATCAGCCCCGGACCGTCATTTCAAGTACTTTTTCAATAGTGAAAGGCGGTTTTCAGTTGTATAACGGAGATAAAAGATACGATTGGATAGCAGAACTAAGATTGTGTTTCTTATATCAATAAATAATTATCTACAGAAGACGATTTTTTTACCTTATTTCTCAAAAATTCAGGATCAAACAGTGGCTGTTCATTTTCTGTTGACATATAATTTTTTCAAATGGTAAAAATCTATAAATACTTTAAAATTCTTTATTAAATTTATTATAGCAATTGATAAAAATTTTAGGGAATCATATGAATAATTTTATTCCAACTACTTCTAAAATTATCTTTCTCATTTTATACTTATCTGTAATATTTATTTCTGAGGGATTCTGTCAGTCTAGCACAACTGAACAAAGTAGCCCCAGTCAGATTAGGTTATATAATAACTATTTACTCTCTTCAAACTCACAAGTAAGTTTCTCAGGCTCAGAAATTATAGGGAGTTTAGCATACAAAGAAAACTTTAATAATAAATGGGGAACTGTAAAGCTTCCACCTAAAATAACGGATGACAACTTCAAACCATGGGAATCTGAAAAACATTTCTGGGTTGGAGCTGGAGAAATTGCAATTCTTGAATTTATTCCCTGGGCGCTTGCCAGGTGGATAAGACACTGGGAAGATCCCGCTGATAACTGGGCGAAGGTATCATCAGATACCTGGTGGAGAAATCTTTCCCACGGATGGGAGTATGACGGTGATAATTTTGAAACCAATAATTTTGCTCATCCATATCACGGTGCGTTATTTTTTAATGCTGGAAGAACCAATGGGTATGATTTCTGGGAATCAACGGCATGGTCATTAACAGGCAGTGCTATATGGGAGTATTTTGGAGAAACTTTCAGACCGGCGTTCAATGATTGGATCTACACCGGAGTTGGTGGAGTAAATCTTGGCGAAATAACTTACAGACTTTCTTCAATGGTTACAGATAATACAGCTTCCGGTGCTGATAGATTCTGGTCCGAAGTTTTCGGAACTCTGATAAATCCTGTTAGGGGTTTTAACAGGGCAATCTCCGGAGAGATGGGTCATAATTTCCCTAATCCTGAATGGAGCCGGCCGGATGATTTTCTTCTAACATTTGATGCGGGCACAAGAACAATAGATAAAAATGGAGATAAAGAATTTAGAGACAAAGAGCTGGAAGGTCTTTTCAGCCTAAAATTAGTATATGGAAATCCATTTAAAGCAAAAAAACCCTTTGATTACTTTGGTTTAAACTTAGCAGTTGCCTCGGGATTACCACATATGACTCAGCTTAATAGTACAGGATATTTGTTTGGATGGCAATTAGACAAGAATAAGAATCGTTTCGATGTAAATCTTGATTTCAATTACAATAATTTAATTAAACAGGAGATCACACAGGGTGATACTACCTATAAAGGATTTTTATTCGGAACGACTCAACTTTATCCTCATATATTATACAGATTTCCAATTGGAGAAAAAACTGAACTTGTAACACAAGTAGGAATCAATACTATTTTAATGGGAGCTACCCCAAATGATTATTATGTAGATGTTGAAGGGAGAGTTTATGATTTTGGTCCGGGAATTGGAACAAGGGTATACGCATCAATTCAAAACGGAATCTGGAGTTATTTTAATCTACTTTATTATGCTGCCTGGATCTGGACTCAAACAGAACCGAGTGACTCAAAACATCATATTCACTTTTTAATACTCGAGGCACAGTATCCGTTTACATCTTATTTCGCATTTGGTGTAAGCGCAGGACTATATTGGAGGAACAGTTACTATGAAAACTTCCCGGATGTAAGCAAAAATCATCCGATTATCAGAGTCTTCTTCAAAACAGCTATAGTTGATTTATAATTATTTTTTTAAAAAAGATAACGTAAGGAATTCAATTATGAAAAGAGTTTTATTATTAACCATATTGTTGCTTTTTACAGGAACAATATTCAATAGTTTTGCTCAATCAGAAAAATATTTGAAAAATAGAATAATGTTGGAAGGAATGTATGTAAGAAACCTTGGGAACTTTGGTGAGGTTTGGTCTAATGCAGCGGGTGGGTATATCGGCTACAGCATTGCTTTTCCTGAACATAATTTGCTTATGCTGAGAACAGGATTTATAAGTAACTCTCTTAAAGATGGTGTTGAATACCAGGATGCAACTTCGACAATAATACCCTTAGAAATTGGTGGGAGGTATTACTTCATTGATTCAAGGTTTATGCCATTTGTGCAATTTATGAACGGGATAAACATTCTCTTTGAGAATACAAATCTTGAAGGAGAAAAAGAAGATAAAACTCTGGTTAAGTATGCCTGGCAAGTTGGATTCGGCTTAACAATTAATTTAATAGAAAATCTCAACATAGATGTAGGCGCAAACTACCAATCCAACTTTTACAAAACAGAAGCTATGAATACTGGATTTAAATACGCTTTTGGGATTGGTAGTTTGCGCCTACATCTATGTTGAGATTTTCTAGTAAATTAATTGTTAAGCCGAATCCAACTTGCCAGGCATACTTAACCAGAGTTTTATCTTCTTTT
>JARRMA010000202.1:0-3297 GCA_037386505.1 Candidatus Bathyarchaeota archaeon | reverse complement strand
GAATTCCAATCAAATGTCTGATGATATTTTCTATTTCCTTCCGTTGAAGGGTCATCATAAATAATATCTAAAAGTAAACCATATTTGTTTTCTAATTTTATCAGGTTGTTCCAAATTATTGAACTTTTTTCGTCAGGGTTCCAAATTCCCCATATCTTATCCTCCAAATGTCTCATGCCCCATCCATAATAATTTGGAATAATGTAGGCAACTCGATTGCTAACATCTTGGACTTCACTTGGATTGGCTAAAGTATATTCCCAGAATTGTTTCATAGCCACAAAATGCTCATCAGTCAAAATTCCATACTGGTTATCTTCTGGGTGTTGAGGATAATTGAATAAAACGACATATTTTGCGCCAGCATTATATGCAGTCATAAAATCTTGGAACACCTCTTCACCATTTCCGATGTAAGGCGGCTGCATGTACGTCCAAGTTATTATTGCCCCCCACTCTTTATCCAACATTTCAGCCGCTCCCCTACACAGACCGACTTCCCGTGTTCTACTATTATTCCAACCAAATTCTGCAAAAACAATGTCAAATCCAGCTAGATAATCATAATAATAAAGCGCAAAATCAGATACGAACATTGGAATATTTTTGTTATTGAGAAACTGATTACTGAAATATGAGGAAATAGTTTTCACATAACTTTTTGCAGCATCTTCATAACTTGAAGCATTTTCTACAGGTTCTCTTTCTTCAATTTGCCTACCCCCAGGTTCATCCCTCAAATAGACACCCAAAAATTTTGTCCCCCATCTATTTTGAGCAAAATCAACCCAATCCTGCTGCCAATCACCCGCCAAAAAAGAAAAAAAGTATACAATAAAATGAAGATCTGATTCAGTTGCATAATCACAAATCTCATTCAATATCTTTGGACTAGGGTAATTTGTAGTAATGGGATAAGAATCTATGATAAAGAGATTCGTGTAACCTTTGACTTTATCAATTAAAATTTTTGCATCCTCAAAGGAATCCTGTCCATAAGTTACACCAAAATAGAATTCGTTTGTGACATCGTTTTCTTTAAAGAAATTATATCCCAATGATGCAAAAAATGCTGAAATCACCAAAACAATTAGAAAAACCAAAATAATTAGTCGACTCTTCTTCATAATAGCCAATTGATTCATTATTATTTTAAAACATATTGTTACCAAAAAGAAAATAAATTGTTGTTTACATCATAAACCTTCAATCTACTCTTTTCTATGACGTTTATCTTGTGCACGCATTAAGATAATTCTCCTGAACCCTGTTCCAATTCCCACTTTCTGAATACAAACCAATACAATATTACAAATCCAAAAAAATAATCATTGTACTCAAGATAGCAACAAAATCGATTGCGCATTCTAGATCCTAAACCACCGATAACCAAATGACCCCACAAAGCATAAACTAGAATTCCAGCAAAAATAATCGCAATGCCAACCACTAACGCAATTACATGTTTCATATATCAAATATTTGAAATCAACTATGCTATAGAACTTGTCATTAATTGTGGACGGATTATTCTTTAATAAAATCGAATATTGAGTTAATATTAATTAGATTCTTTCGTTAAAATGACATCTATGCTAGGTAACAAGTCACAATGGATTCTAATTCGATTAGTTGTTGCTTTGTCAATAATAGCATTAACCGCTCTAATATACTTCCAATCAAACTCTTTGAACTATGCATTAGAACTTGGTGCCGTTTTGGGAGCAATTGCCATTGTGATCTTAGCTGTCATTAAAAAAAGGCGTTAGAACAAATTTTCATAATAACAGTCACGCAGGTTTTTTTGATAAAAATCCTTTTCTTTGTGTAAACACGTTTTTATGTGTGTGATTAGGTGAGTAAGTTCCCAATTGTCCTTATTTCAATTCTTCTTTTTAGTTCATTAGTTGTAATTGTGGGTGTAACGCTTAATCCGCTAGAGAAAGGCGTGGCAGAAGCTAAGTTGTACACTTATCCTCTTTCAGTTGGAGAGAAAACCTATATTGTAACTATTGGAAGCAATTACTCCTCTGCGCCGACTGTTAATTTACCTCAAGTCCCAGCCAACATAGTTGAATTTGATTTTAGAGGACCCCCTGAAGATACTTTTTGTAACATAACAATTCCAAATGACCTAATTTGGGGAAAACTCACCGTAATTGACAAGTATTATGTGATGGACAAAGCCAATTACGTTCAGACAAGTAATAGCACAGACACATCGATATATTTCACATTTAATCATATCACTCATATTGCTCTGGATAAACACTTTGAGATAAGAGGAACAGAAGGAGTAATAGCATAGTCACCTTCCTTAAGCACAAGTCAAACTTTCTTGACTATTTTAAAAATGATTTTGGTCAATGTTTCTTGACAAAAACCCTTTTTCCCGATAATGGATAAGTGTATTATATAGAAAACAAAATGACGAGAGCTAAATTCTCAGGTATTCTATTACTGATTTCGTTCCTTTGTTTTTTTCTTCAATTAAATGTAAATGCACAATCGAATACTATTGTAGTTCCAGACGATTATTCCACTATTCAAGAGGCTATTGATAATGCATTTTATCGTAATGTGGTTTTTGTAAAAAATGGAGAATATTCTGGTAGTGTAGTGATTAATAAATCCATTACTCTTGTTGGAGAAGATAAGGAAAAATCAATAATCCTTGGAGATTGGAGTTTGAATGGTACAGTAGTTTTAGTTCTACATGATGAAGTTGTTGTTGAGAATCTTACAATGAAAGCTGTTTATAATTCTGGACCAAGTGGAAGAGGAGTTCATCTACTTGATGTAAAGAATTGTCAAGTATCAAATTGCATTTTTCAATGTGGTATTGGAGTTTGGCTTTATGATGCTAATGATAACACTGTTAAAAACAATCAAATTTCAGGTGCTGGTATATCGCTTCCTACTAATGCTGGAATCAAACTTCAACACTCTACAAACAATACAATAGACCATAACACAATAAATGGATATGTATATGGTTATGGAATCTTTCTTGACTATTCATCAGAAAACGATTTGATTGGAAATCAGATTTCTAACAATTACTATGAAGTATTAATTAAAGACTCCAATAAAAATAGCATAAGAGAAAATAACATTTCAACTTCAATAAGCATATTCATAAATCCATCAGACCAAAGTATGCTCGAGAGTTATGGCATCAGACTTCAAGGATCATCCGATAACACAATAATAGCTAATTCGGTAAAATGTCCAAAAGGAATACGAATCCTCCTTTCATCAGTAAATAATACTATCGAAAACAACTTCATTTCAAAC
>JARRMA010000201.1:0-4610 GCA_037386505.1 Candidatus Bathyarchaeota archaeon | reverse complement strand
TCTATTTTCATTCTCTTCTCAATAAGGAAGTTGAAATTCTTGGAATGGACAGACGCTATGAATCAACAGTAGATAGTATAGGTAAAATACCCTCAAATGAACAACTTGAGATCAATTTTATTCCCACATATACAGTTGTCGGTAATTTTCCAATAGTCGCTAGAGAATCTCTTTTACCTGAATTGTTCAGAATGGGCGAAAAAGTAGTAAAAATGTCTAACGAAATTGCCCCTCCTGGAATTATAGGTCCTTTCTGTTTAGAAACTGTAATCACAGATGATATGAAAATAATTACATTCGAGATTTCAGCTAGGATAGTTGCTGGAAGCAATGTTGGAATTGGAACTTCTCCTTATGCCTATCTCAAATATGGCGAAGGAATGTATATGGGTAGAAGAATAGCTCGCGAAATAAAAAATGCAATCACAAAGAATAAGCTAGAAAAAGTAATTTATTGATCTTTTTTAGGTTCTTGAATTAATTTCGTGTTCTAATATCCCTCGATATAATATGAGCGGGGCAATTTTCTCATTAGGTACAGTTTTTAAAATTTTATCAGTTATACTTTCATCTAGACGTTTCTTGTAATCTTGAAGTTCAGCTAAACTCATTGTCTTTAGTTGTCTTTCGAAGAATTTTATAGGATCATTCATTTTGTTTCCTTCTACTTTAACGAGTTTTTTGAATTTAATAAATTTGCTATTTATTGCTTATCATATTCTTCTATCTTATTATTCATTACTACCAATTCGATGTTTGCCTGTTTGAACATCTTTATTGTATCTTTATCTGCATGATAATGTTTCTCACAAACTACTCGTTTAATTCCAGAAGTTATTATAATCATTGCGCACCTTCTGCAAGGAGTCATCTTACAGTAAAGTGTTGAATCCTTAATCGGTATCCCAAATTTTGCAGCCTGAATAATGGCATTCTGTTCAGCATGTAATGTTCGTACACAATGTTGAGAAACCGTTCCATTTTCATTCAAAACTCTTCGCATATCATGTCCAGATTCATCACAATGTGGCAAACCTGCAGGGGAGCCAACATAACCTGTTGTCATTATTCGTTTATCTTTTACAATTACACATCCTGCTTTCCCTCGATCGCAAGTTGCACGCTTAGAAACGGCCTCACATAAATCTAGAAAATATTTATCCCAATCTGGTCGTGACATTAAACTCAAATTCCTATGTTTTATTTTAAACATAAACTCCTAACCCAAGCAAGAATAAAACTGTTTTTTTCTAAGATGTAAACCTTCAATTCAACTATTTTTTAATTTATTAAATAGAGATGCTCATCAAACGAACCCCATCTTCAATACTTAAATATACTTACTGCTTGAAACGATAGAATAATGGGCCGGTAGTTCAGCCTGGCATGAACGCCACCTTCGCATGTCTCTGAACAGAAAAAGGCGGAAGCCGCGGGTTCAAATCCCGCCCGGTCCACCATTTTTAGAATATTTACAACTCAAGTCAAGAATTTGTATTTGGATTCAACAAGGACTTCCATTGATAATTTAATCTCCAATAAATTGCACAAGCAGGAATAATATTTAGCAAAGCTTGTGTGATGTTAAATAATGCCAATGGAAGCAGAATTACAATTACTGCAGCTTCGGATGGATAGAAATTAGAATAGAATATTGGAAGTAGGTAATAATTCATTCCAGTCATTATAAGAACCCTAGAAATAACTGCAGAAACTGTTTTAATGATTATACTTCGACGGATTAGAGCAAACGCCAGAATTGTTGCTAATTCGGCAACAAGTTTGAATATTCCACCTGGAACATTACCTCTTAGAAAGATAATCGAGCAACCAATAATTGATGTGTACATTCCTCCGATAAGACCATTAAAAAGTAGACTGATCATCATTGGTATTCCTGTTAAATCCCATGAAATTACTCCTGGTAGAAGGGGGAAAGGAATATCAAAAGGTGGTCCTCTTACTACTTCTAATGCTGCAGCTAAAGCCCCTAGAATGCTTGCTAACGCAAGTTTTTTAGTGTCTAACCTTTGCAAAGTTTTCATCTAGAATAAGAATGTAGCTTTAGCTAAATAATATTTGTGTTTAATTAAAAATAATATGTCTTTTTTGCTAAATTAAATTAGTTTATTTAGAGCATTTTTTGGGCTTTTAGAATAAACTCTTTTAAATTTTCAGATTTTTTTAGATATATTACCCTAGAACGTCCCACTTCGTAAACACCAATAACTCCGCTCTTTTCTAAAACTCCAACATGTCTGTAAATAGTAGCGTAATCTTTCTTTAGTGCACTAGCTACAGCTTTAATATGTAAAGGTCTCTCAGTTTCTTTTACGAGTTTAATAATCCTTAATCGTGTAGAGCTTCCAAATGCACTGAATAACTTTGTTAATCTTTGTATCTCTTGGTCTTCAAACACAGTTAAACCTAATTTACTTTATTTACATCTAATTTATGACATTTTCGTTAAATATTTTTCAAAATACTGAAGATAATAGTCTTATTCGATTGTTATCTTAACTGTGATTCTTTTTCTGGTTGAACAAACGATTCTCTTAAGTAGTCTTCAAGGGTTTCGCCAGGAATTACTTCTATGCTGTAATCTTTTGGATCTATGGAATGTTTAAAATTCTTTGCCGGAACAATAACTTTTTTGAAGCCCCACATCTCAGCTGCTTTAATTTTTTCATGTAATCCACCAACAGCAGTAACTGGAATCACGTCATCTACACTAACATTAATTTCTCCTGTTACAGCTACATCTTGACGAATTGGTTTTCCCTCAATTAAAGAGCAAAGAAGAATTGTCATTGTAACTCCAGCGCTTGGTCCATCAACTTTGTATGCCTGAGCAAAATCAATATGCGTGAAAAACTCTTGAGCAATATCAACATTATATTTTTGCAGAATAACACTTCGCACTTTAGCTACACTATCTGCAATGAATTGCTCTTGTCCTTCTTTTGCTATTCCAGTAACTTTATAATATCCTTGCAATTTGTTGTCACATCTATTGTCTCGTTTTTCTAGAAATCCTTTAACAGTAAGTATGTTTCCTGTCATCTCTCCACTGTATGGGTCCTTAACAACAGCTTTGCTCCTTCTGGATTGATCTCTAACAGTTTTCCTCTCTCGCTCATTTGATGCTCAAGGATTTGTTTCTGAATTGTTTTGCAGTGCTTGTCGATTGCTTCTTTAACATGTCTTCTTTCAACAAATTCCAATTCTTCATTCATTGCTAGTGTTGCAGCAGTTTTTACCAATGAAATCATGGGGCGGAATTTGCTGCTTAATGCATCTTTTTTGTTGCTTCTTCTTCGTCCTTCATCAATAATTTCTTCGCAGGCCTCTCTACTGAATGGAATTAAGCGGAAACGTGAAATTTCTTGAGCAATAAATTGGACATATTTCCTGCGATTTTCAATATTATTTTCCATATCATTGTTCATTCTGACGACTTTGCCGTAACCGTAGATTCTGTCCATAAGTGCTGGGTGAACCTGTCCAATACTATCAAAGTTTCCGGCACCTACTAGAAAGCACATGCACGGCACTGGTTCTGTTGACACCGCCATTGCTGCTGTTCCCCCTGCGCCACTCAAACGACTTCTCATTGTGATTGGTAACTGACCATCTTCAAGGACAGTCAATAATGTTATTGCTTCATCTGGTGCCATATTTTTGATTTCATCTATATACAAGATTCCAAGATGGGCACGATGTACATCCCCAGCGGATACTCTCTGATGTTCAGGAGTTCCTAGTCCTCCTGTTTGCAATGGATCCCATGCTATGCTTCCAAACAATTGAGCTGAACCATGTCCAGTTGCATCGATAAAAGGAGCAACCTTTTTGGTATTATCTACAATAAATTTGGGAACTTTTGATGCTTTGGCTCCTCCAACTCCTTTGGCACTTCCTAGAACTCCGAACCGCCCAAGAACTGTTACCAAAATAAGGAACATAAGCATCATTCCTGCAGGAAGAAATGTTATGCTACCTATAGACACAAAATTATCTATCATAAATTTGCCAAAATCACCATTATTTACAGTTTGGAGAGGCTCTCCAAAAGCAGTTAAATCATTAACATCCCAAGCAACTTTTTCTTGCCAAAGATAATAAAAACCTGCAAACATGAAGATTGAAGCAACTATAATCATAAGATAAATTATGGCTTTAACTCCAAGTCTCTGAAGAAACAATTTCTTTTCTTCTTTCAGCTTCTGTTTCAGAAGAATCCTTTTTCCTTCACCCGCTGGATGACAAGAGATTTTTGGTTCACTTGGAATTATATCATTTTGCCAGCAGACTACATCTTGAAGCTGAATATCCTCTTTTTTGTAAAGTTCAGTTAGATGAACAGAAAGAGCCCTTCCGATCAATGATTTGCCTGTTCCCGGGTCTCCTAGTAAAAGCAGGTATGGTCCTGGAGGAGCAGTTTTAGTGACATGAGGTTTCTCCTTATTTGGATCTTTCCATGCTCCATACCAATTCTCTTCTTTAAGATTTTTGAGTTTATGGACCCACTCTTGTAAGCATAGATAACATTCTTTGAGAGCTCGTTCTTGTCCAATGACCCACTCAAGAAGATTGTTAGAAACAGGATA
>JARRMA010000200.1:0-5992 GCA_037386505.1 Candidatus Bathyarchaeota archaeon | reverse complement strand
CCTAATTCCCTTTTTTGAATATCTAAAAAATAAGATAATTGAAAAGAAAATAGATAATGTTCCATCTATTTTATCTGATAAAATGGCTTTATCATTAGCTGCTATATTTAATGCAGGAATGGGTTTTCTTCTTTTTCTTTCATCAGGTGAACGTTTCCTACTTGGAAGAGGATTATTATATTTCATATTTTTTGGATCAATAGTTTTTGCATCTTATCTAGTAAATTATCGCCAAATAAGTAAAAAAATTAGAACAACTTTTGTTATTGTTCTAGTAATATCTCTATTTTGCTCTTTTCCAGTAATATCCTATAGCAAAGAAGCCTACAATTCGTTTACTCCATCTACTGGATCTGGTTTAACATTTTTAACTTCAAATATAGATCTTCCAAACAAAAGCATTTCAATGGGTGCTGATCAACAGCTTGCAGCTTATCTTGATTTAACTAAGAACTACACTTTTGTTGGATTTCCACCAAATTTGACGTCTCATCCACCTGATGTAATAGTGATGAGGCTCAATACCTATTATGTAATCGCAATGAGATACGATTTATCGTTTACAAACAATAGCTATACCATTTTAGAGCAGCAACTTAATACAAATTCTAGTCTTACTTACAATAAAGTCTACTCAAATCCTAGATTCCAAATTTACCTAAACTCAACTTAAAAAATGGAATTGTTTTTCACAGAAATAATTGCTTAAAAGTAAAGATATTTATTATTAAGTCAATGAATCTTAAGTCCTGTTAAAGGATTTTCTAGACCCATACTAATATATGTAGGAAGATTCTGCTGGCCATAAAGCATCCAAACCGTATTTCCAATATCTCTCTGTGTACACCATTGTGTAAATTCGTTTACTCTTGCAACTTCACTACTTTGGAATTGACTGGCTTCATTATAGTCTGCACCGATTTCAGTATTAATTATTTTTAATCCTAAGTTTAGAGCTTGTTGCATTTGACTTTCTGCAGAACTCCATGCTCCATTAGTGAAGTAATAATGGTAGCCTGTGTAAAATTCGTCTAATGGATCATCTATCTGCACAAAGGAATTCCAACTATGTTCCCATTTGTTCACACATATTCTATAGGTGTAACCTGCACCTCTTATTTCATCAATGAATGTCTGAATTTGTGACGGAAGATCATTATTTGTTCTTTCATTGATTGGTTCTAAAATAATTCTTGAATGATAATATCATAATCGCAGTGATCGATAAAGTATTGAACATAAGGAATTACTACTGTATCTATGTCTCGGAAATCATTGAAAGCCATCCTGTAAATATTTAGACCGTTATCATTCATGGTCTGAATTATTTGATCAATAACTTGAGTACTATATGTTCCACTTAGAGTTCTAGGATAAGCACTCCAACCAAAATATGGACTCGAGGGTTGTGGAGGTGATGTATTTATTGGATACTCGATTAAACCATTTGCTGAAATCGATTTTTCAGCTGTAGAAGCTGCTGTAGTATATGTTGGTATAATAAATATTAATATAAGAACTAAGATAACAACGAATAATTTTTGTTGTTTCAAGACCAACAACTTTCCAACAATATATTATTTATTACGACATAATAAATATTACTATTTTCGAAAATATACTTATATTTAACTTTGTCTACCCTTCTCCGATTCTCCAAAATAGACAATTCTAATTTTTTTAAAAAAATAAAAAAATTTAGGGAATGCCCATTTTGAAATGGGTCATTCGTTTTATGGAAAATCTAATCCCAATTGTTGATATCGTTGCCAGTTGTTGAGGTTTTCGTTCATCCATACAGTGTTGCCGATTTGATGTTCAGCACACCATGAAAGGAATTGATTTAACTCATTGACTGTTCCTGTTGTAAAGCTATTGTATTCGTTATAATCTGCTCCTACTTCAGTACTTATTATTTTTATATTTCTTGATAAAGCAGTGTTCATCTGTGAAATGGCTCCAGAAACACTCCAACTGTTAAAGTAGAAGTGATATCCCTGATACGTATTATCTAATGGATCATTAATTCTGGTCCATGGTTGATTCCATTTGTTTACAACGATTGGATTGGTATAGCCTCTTGATCTGATTTCGCTAACTAAGTCTTGCATTCTAGAGTAAAAGTCTGATGAAACATATTCGTTGATTAATTCTACCATAACCCTAGGGTTATTTGGCCATGTATTTAGAACTTCGTTTTCCACTGAACCACTCGGGGTTAAAGCTCATTCTGTAAATATTAAGATTGTTTTGATCCATTACTCTGATTATTTCATCTATTTGACTAGTGCTTGTTGGATAACCGCTTAAACCCTGATACAATCCTGAATTTGATGATGAAGTTGGTTGATTTGGATTACTTGGTGGATTGGTTGGATTAGACGGTGTTGTGGGTTCAGGTTCAGGCTCTGGCTGAGATGCTGGAACAGAATTTGATGTTTCATTGTTAGCTGCTGATTCTCCTGCAATTTCAAAGTTGTCTCCGTATACTAACATTCTATCTTGTATTGAATATGCATCAATTATACCCAGTTGGATAAAATCAACGTTTCCGTAATTGTTTGTATTTATGTTGCTTATTTCAAAGATTTTTTCTCCGTTTATTTGAACTTCAACTTTTCCTTGATCTGAATCTTTTTGCCAATACAATTCTACTTTATACCATTCATCTCCTCGAATAGTTGGATTTTCTTTGAAGGATGGATAAACTGTTGAAAGCCCATCCTTGGCGTAAGCTGTCCATTTCATTTCTCCGTTATCCATTACTACTCCAATTCCTGCTACGGTTTCTTGATCTGCACTGAATGATATCAGATAGAATAGGTCATCTTGATTGGATAATGGAAGTCCTCTAATTACATAGAAGTATCCTTTCGCGTATGCATTGTCAAGATTTGTTGTCTTGTAAAGATATGCATTTTCTATTCCACTACTTCCACTAGTTGAAAACCGAGCATGATAATCACCTTCATAAGGTCTATAGCTGTGAACTCTTACTGTATCCCTGGATGTTGTCTCTGTTCCTGTCCATTTATCAAATGATCTAGATTCGAAATCATCACTGAGCAAGTTTACATATGTTGGAGTAATAGGCTGTGTTGGTTCGCTATTTGATGGATTGTTTGGTTGCTGTGGTTCTTGTTGAGGTTCATCGTTTGTATTGACTAAACCAATATATTGGTCTGAAATAGCAAAGTTGTCTCCATAGATTTTAGAGTAATCTATACTGTAGGCTTCTGCAACTCCGAACTGAACATTTGTTACTGCACCATAATTATTTGTATCTTGACCATCTATGCTGATTTCTTGATTTCCATTTATCCATAATTTTGCTTTACCATTGTGATCATCTTCTTGCCAATAAGCTTCTATGCAATACCATTTATTTGTAGCAACACTTGAAATACTATATTCGCTTCTATATCCCGATCCATCTCTTATCATAAGTTGCCAGCGAATTGCTGAACCTGATAATCTACATCCGGCAAACAGAACATTATCTCCATGTGCACTAAAACGAATGAAATATAGCTTATCTTCACTATCATCCAGGCCATTAACATTAATATTTACGTAAGCCCTTGCATAAAGTGAAGACTTTGAATTAATTTCTTTATCTAAACTAACAAATTCATATCCGTTATAACTATTTGCAATGAATTCTGCGCCAAAACTGCCAGTGTATTTAATGTCTGATACTGTTCTTATTAATCCATCATAGTTGTTGTGAATTTGATCCCAAGAATTCAAGTTGTTTGATTCGAAACCATCTTCAAAAATTGATACAGTTGCAGCCATTACTGTATTGATAGTATTTGTTGAGCTAAGCATCAGAATTAATGTCAAAATAAAGAAAAGTATTGCTATTTTTTGAGATTTTTTTGTTTTCCTATTGTATTTTTTTACATCGAGAATATTGTACATTTCTCTCACATTTTTTAGTTGCTCCCTCTAACTTAGCCGCTGGTTTAAGGATTTTTGAGAAACAAAATTAAGCAAATTGCAAAAAGAATTTTGCAAATAGAAAACATAAAAAACAAAAAATCATGTCGTAATGTATAATTTGTTGAACGATGTACTTTCGGATATCAAATCAACAATTCCAAAATATAATTTGGAATTATATATCTAAATTTTTAATATTGAATCGCAAAAATCAGGAATATTATTCGGCTAATTTAACAATGTCTTCGTAATTATGAAGAAACTTATTCTCATAGCTCATATTTGGAGGAATTATCAATCCTGGGTTTACTTTTGTGCTTTTTAGTTTACATCCTTTGCTTACATAAACGGAGTTTCCTAGAACTGAAGTTGATTCGATAATTGTTGGATTTTCTTTAGAAGAATCAACGATTACTTTTCTTCCTAGAATGCTATTTGATACATTTGTGTAATCTCCAATTTTTGCTGCATCCATTATAGCCGAATCCTTTATTGTAACATGACTGCCAATTATACAAAAGTTGTCAATGTTGGAATCTTTAATTTTTGTATAATCATCTATTCTAGTGTGTCTTCCAATTAATGCTGCTCCATCAAAGAACAATTTTTTACCTTTATATTTTTCAATAAGATCTTTTCTCCGCTTCATAGAGTCTTCGCTATATCCTTGAACCCAAATATTTCTGTTTGGAAAAATTCGATCTTCAGTTACTCGAATATCTGATTTGCCATCTAAGAAATCATGCATTGCCTTTAGATACATATCAGGTTGTCCAACGTCATACCACACTTTAATTTCATGACCGTAGACTGGATAATTATTTTTTACAAGATAAGGAATTAAATCATAACCAAAATCAAATCTACAATTTTTTTCTACCATTTTCTTAATTTTTTCAGACTCAACTATTTCTCTAACTTCAGGAGATAGAAGATATATTCCTGCATTAGCAAAATTACTAGGTGCATCTTTTTTCTTGGGCTTTTCTAAAAACCTATTTATTTTCATTTTTTCATCTAGATCTGCTATTCCATATTCTTCAACATTTTTTACTTGTACCAAAACTATTGTCATCGTTGCCTTATTTTTTTCATGATTATTGACCAAAGTTTTTAAATCAATATTAAAAAGTCCGTCTCCTTGAACAACTAGCACAGGATTTTTAATGTCATAGTATTCGATGTTTAATCTATAAGAGTCTGCACTGCCGCAATCA
Source organism: Candidatus Bathyarchaeota archaeon (assembly GCA_037386505.1). Classification (GTDB taxonomy): domain Archaea; phylum Thermoproteota; class Bathyarchaeia; order Bathyarchaeales; family Bathyarchaeaceae; genus Bathyarchaeum. Next base: position 830 of record JARRMA010000200.1, on the reverse strand, counting down.
TCAAGATTTGGTTGATGTTTAATGTGAACTCTGGGATTAATATTATATTTTGCTGAAAATACAATTCCTTCTCCGTATTGGTCAAAAAGATTAGAATAGTTTGTGTAACCATTTTCTCCGAATACAAAATTTCTTACACCTTGCTCAGCTAGTGTAGCCATTGAAAATTCTATTAAAGGTCTATTTAGAAACCTAATACAAGGTTTTGAAATATCATGGGGTTATTTGTTTGAATAAAACTGAAATTCTTAATAATCTTCACGAAGCTTTTGCTCATGAACTTTATAATTCAATGGTTTACATTAGAAATTCCTTTGTAATTCATGATTGCGATCCAAGTAGAGTAACTGAAGCCATAGCAGTAGACGAAATGAGACATATGTGGTGGCTAGCAGACTTGATTATTAAAAGAGGCGGAAAACCAAAAATGGACCATGAAAAACTTGTTTTCGGCGGCGACGAATTAAAAGGAATGCTTAAACAACAAATCGTATTAGAAACAGAAGCAATTGAAATGTATAAAAAAATGATTTCTACCATCGATGATCCAGAAGTTGTGGGTGTTATGAAACATGCGCTTGATGAAGAAAGAAGACATAGAAAAGAATTCAAAAATCGCCTAAAAAAGATAACTTAATACTTATTTTAAAAAGACAAACCAACAACAAATTTTGCCTTCTAATTATAATAGAATTATATTGAGAGATTTCTATGACTGAAAAAATCGGTGACAATTTTCACCAACTTACAAAATATATTCGCGGAAAAAACCTTGGAGGTTACTTAGATTGGCCAACTAAACCAAAAATCTACAAAGATTATTCAGATCG
>JARRMA010000199.1:0-3338 GCA_037386505.1 Candidatus Bathyarchaeota archaeon | reverse complement strand
AATCCAGCGCACGCCTCTCGAATTAGAGCCTAAAATTACGTCAGAAGGGGGCTTTGTCTCGATTCACTCATATGGCGGGTCCGCGGGGATTCGAACCCCGGAACTCCGGCTTCGCAGGCCAGTGTCCTAATCCAGACTAGACCACGGACCCCATTGGAAGGATTCCGTACCCAAATATGAGGTTTTCCGTTTACGAAACAGCTTACAGAAATCAAGGTCTGTGATGTACTCGAAGCGCGCGCTATCAGCTCTTTAGCTTCCTCTACGGTCTTCCATAAGTGAATAATGACGCGCGCGTGGTTGTATCAATCAGTTCAGTAGTCGTCGTAACAGTAATGATGTTTGGGTTTGGGGGTTAAATTTTAACCATACCAAGAATTTTGGTTCTCTCACAAAATCACTGAAAGAAAAGTAACATATAGACTTGCTAATAAGAGTTGCAGAATTACAATTGGAACGATTTTATGTAACCATTTACCCCAAGTTACAGAAACCCCTTCTTTTTTTAGGATACCCAAGGCGATTATATTAGAAGGCGAACCTATTGGAGTAAGATTTCCGCCTAAATTTGCGCCAAAAACGATACCCCAACCCAAAATCTTTAGGGAAAAACCAGTGACTGCAGAAACGTGTTCCATTACGGGTATGAGCGTTAAAGTCATTGGAATGTTGTCAACAATCGAAGATGATAAGCCACAAATCCACATGTTAAGATTAGAAGCAATAGCTGGATTGAAACTTAAAATTTGTACCACACTATCCGCAAAAGTTGTCAAGAGTCCACTTTTTGACAAACCACCCACAATAATATAGAACGATATTAAAAAGAAAACTGTTCCCCAATCTATCTTAGAAAAAATAGATTCTGGTTCTTGTCCACCTAGAACCAGCATAATTATTGCTCCGCCTATAGCAATTAATCCTAGTGGCAGTTTAATGAAATCGTCAAAAACGAAAAATATGATGACGACTACGAAAATTATTGCAGCTCTATAGAATAGACCTCTATTTTTAACAACTTCCCATGGATCAACTTCGATTTGCTGTGGTGATGAGGAGCAATCGGTTTTTGTTTTGCGAATTATGAAAAGCATTGAAACGAATGAAATGATTATAGCAAATGGCAAAGTAATCATGACGAAATCGATGAACCCGAAATTTAATTCAGTTGCAACAATCAAGTTCGGGATAGAACTTATCATAAACATTAGACCTCCCACATTCGTCATTGCACACGCATAGAGAATGGTGTCGGTAGGATCAGTGCTGAATTTTTTGGCCAAAGAAACGCTTAAAGCGCCTATTATTATCATTGCGGTTATGTTTGACAATAAAGCACTGAATAGAATCGTTAACAGCATGAATGAAATAGAGATTCTTCTAAAACCTCCGCCAACAATTTTTGCTACACTCAAACCTATGAATTCAAAAAGTCCTGACTTCGCAAGTGACTCAGCCAGAATCATAACACCAATAACTAAGAGCACTGTGTCTAAATCTATAAACCCAACTAATTCACTCCATAAATCTTGAATATTAAATAGGCCATATTCTGAAGCAAAAAAGATGGTTAGAAATGCTCCAAGAAGGGCAGTTACACTTCTGTGATAACGATCAGATACAAGAAGAATCATAACAAAAGTAAATATCACAAAAAAGAGTAACGTTATGTCCATTCTAGCTCCACTTTCGTGTCATTATATTTTCCTTCAATGGTAACCTAAAGTTTTAATTTGACTTCTAAACGAATATATACATTTAACGCTATCGTTCTAATACACTTACATTAGTTTTTGGGGTTAAATTTAGCCTCAATATTTTGTGGAATAGTAGAGAGTGGCTCTAACTTTATAAGATGTGCTAAGAATAATTGTATTAATTGGCAGGGGAACAGGCTTAGAACATATTTGCGGTCTAACAACGAACTAATCGATCCTAACGGCGAAAGGTTGGAAAACGATAAAACGTTGTTCTTATGGGTCGACAAAAGTTCAAGGCTAAGGTCCTGTTAACCATCAATTCTAGAATGTTGATGATTGAATAAATTGATAAGTGATACTGTGGAGCTCTAATTAAAACTTAGATTTTATAAGTTTCTAGGTTTGATGAAACCTGAAGTTATACGTTTGAAATAATCAAAAAATGAATTGACAGTTTGAAGACAAGAAGGAGGGAAAGGAATGAATAAAGGAACAGTGATAAGCTGGATATGTGACCGAGGCTATGGCTTCATTGAAACTAAAAAAGGAAAGGAGAGACTTTTCGTACATCAATCGGACTTGGTAGGTGCTGCATATCTTCAGGAAGGGGAAAAAGTAGAATTCAAAATTGAAGAAACAAAACGAGGGCAAAAAGCTGTAAATGTAAAACCTATATTTTTGTCAGTTTTCTAATCCAATTACATGTAGTAACAAGTCATATTCAAGTGATTGAACAAGCAAACCAAAGTAGACACTTATTATGAAAGGCAACAGTCAATCCCATGATCTTTTAGTTCTTATGAAAGCTTTTAAAAATGATTTTAGAGGTAATAGACTTTTCATTCATTTGTATGTATGTTCTCTGAAAACGAGAGGATTGGAGCTAGAAGGTTAAATTTTAACCCAGAAAAAAGGGGAGAAAGGATCATAACTATTTCATTAAGTTATGGTTTTTATGCTGCTGGATTCCACATTGATCCGGGCAAGACTGGACAAAGGACATCGAGTTCTGTATGTCTTGCTATGGTGAGATCACCAGCCAGTACGGCTGCCCAAAGATCATCAGTATTTGTTATGAGGTATGCGTCATCAGGATCATCCCAAGTAACGACCCAAACAGCCCAATGTCCTCCAGTATATTCCTTATCGCCAGGAGCATATTCTATAACACTAAATTGACCTGTATAATCTCCGTCTGGCGGGAATGCATACAGTGGGTCTGTTCCTTCCTTTTGTAGTGGTTTTCCATTCGGGACAAAGGTTCTAACAACCTCATCTTGGTAGTAAAGATATCCTCTGTCTGGTTTTTTGGCAAAAACTGGAACACTAACGGTTAAAACTACACCTACAAGCAAAGAAACAACTAGTAACGATACAAATTTACTTTTCAAAATCAAGTCACCTCCTGCAAAACCAAAAATTATTTCCCATAACCCCGTTATAATTTTGAGAATTACAGTTTATAAATCCCCTCGGACAAAAGTTAAAGTAAATTGGGACAAAAATTGTTATTATAAGTTGTAGATAAGCGGTTGGTCTACAATGTAATGCATCAGAATACGTTGCAAACAATCTCCTTTTATCCTCTAATAAATTAGAGAATTACTGCTTTATTGTGATGGGGAGGTGAATTGATTT
>JARRMA010000198.1:0-4096 GCA_037386505.1 Candidatus Bathyarchaeota archaeon | reverse complement strand
CTTCTTATTGCGATCTTGATAGGTGGCATCGTGGCAATGGTCGGGATTTTCTTTGCCTATCCCATTGCTCATCTTTTTGCCGCAGATGAAACAGTTTGTAATTATGCAAGTGAGTATCTTTATTACCGATTTATGGGGATACCTTTCTTTTTAATCTCCGTTAGTTTCAGAGGATTCTTTTTTGGAATCAATAAAACAAAAATTTTCATGTTTTCAGGGATTATCACTAATGTCCTTAATATGATTTTTAACTATACATTGATATATGGGCACTTTGGTTTTCCTGAAATGGGATTGGCAGGTGCAGGTCTTGGTTCTACTTTTGCAACTTTATTTGATGGAATGTTTTATCTCGTAGTAATCAATTTACCACAGTACAGGAAGAAATTCCAAAACATCAAAAATTTAATTATAGATAAAAAGATTATTTCTGGAATAATAAAAATTTCCCTTCCAGTTTCGTTCCAGAATGTATTCATTCTAATTGGGTTTTTAAGTTTTGTTTCAATCACAGGTTTAATAGGTACTCTTGAGCAAGCCGCCACGCAGGCAATAATAAGTACGTTATTTATCTCTTTTTTACCTTGCTTTGGTTTTGGAATAGCAGTTCAAACCCTTGTTGGTAATAATCTGGGTGCAAGAAAATTCTCGTTGGCAAAAATATACGGTTTCGAAACAGCTAAAGTAGCAACCCTGTACACCATTGCTCTTGGCTTTATTTTCACAATAATACCACAATATGTGCTTTTGATAATTACAAATGATCAAACGATAATTAATACAGCTGTCCCATCACTAAGAATTGCAGGTTTTGCTCAAATATTTTATGGCGTTGGCGTAGTTCTTGCTAATGGTCTACAAGCTGGTGGAAGATCATTCTATGTAATGAAATCCGAAGTAATTACTAACTTACTAATATTTGTACCTTTGGCTTATTTTTTGGGCGTATATTTGAAGTTAGGATTAACCTGGGCATGGATGGCATTACCAATATATATCATATTATATTCATTGGTAATTTATCTGAAGTTCAATTCTGTCGACTGGTATACGAGGATTCCACTTGAAAAATAGTCTTGTTAGGAAAATATTACCTATTTATTTGATTTCAAAGAGATTGCAAAAAACTATTGACAATAAGCTTTAAGAAAAATATATTTTGAGTATGAAATTTAGACATTCAGTAATTCTAATAGTACTTTTTACTATTGCTGCTTTGTATGCAGGAACCTTCTTAGAATATTTTCACGGTCGTAGTGAAGGTGATGATATAAGACTTGAATGGAAAACCAGGGAAGAAGTTGACCTTCAGAATTTTAAAATAGAAAGAAAAACACCTCAAAATTCTTTTGTGGAAATCGCTACCATTCAACCTAAAGGAAATAATTCATATTATACTTACCTTGATCAATCTGCATATAAGGCATCTGATTTAATTTTTGTTTACAGACTTAAGATTGTTGATACTAACGGACAGACTTCTTACTCAAATGAGGTAACTGTTTCTCACAGCGTTTCGGGAGTTAAGCGGACATGGGGTAGTATCAAGGCAATGTTTCGGTGATCAATTACCTCCACCATTTTTCTCTCAGAAAATATTCTTACATCTCATCTGATTTCAATAATCCTGTTTTTTCTTTTTTTATTTTTTCTTTTTTTACATTACTAATTTCTTGTTCGCCTACAGAGCGTTTCACAAAGAATGAGGAGAGGACGAATAATACAATAACTACAACTGAATCTTCAGTAAAGTCTTCTGAACTACGAGTTCTTCTTAGCGATCTAAAGGCAAATGAAGCAATCAATGTTGATTCACCATCTTATTTGTATGATGAAGATAAAAAAATTATTCTGATTGATAGAGGAACGCGAGTAAATTGTTTTGTTATTAATGGTGCTGTTAATTTATTTTTTAACGGAAATAATTTTGCTGCTAACAAATTTCTTCTGGTTCCGGCAGAAAATGGTGGAAGGCTGAAAATAAACGATAATAATTATCGGGGAAAAATTCAGATTTCATCTTCAGAAAACTCTATTCATTTAATTAATATTATTAGTCTGGAAGATTATGTGAAAGGGGTCCTTGCCAAAGAAATGCCGACTGGAAAAGGAAATGAAAACTTTGAAGCACTAAAAGCGCTAGCTGTATGCATAAGGACTTATGCCGTAAAAAAGTTACAGAATGGAAATATTTACTTTGATTTATTTGCTGATACCAGAGATCAGGTTTATGGAGGACTTGATGCTGAATATAAAATAACAAATAAAGCCGTGGAGGAAACAAAAGATTTGATACTTAAATATGAAGGAACAATTGCAAATCTATATTATCATTCAACCTGCGGAGGTTATACAGAATCGGCAGAAAATGTTTTTACTAAAGAACCACTCCCATATTTGCAAAGTATTAAAGATGGTGAAAGCCCAAATTGTAAAATCTCACCAAGATTTAAATGGGAAGAAAAATATTCTAAAGAAGAAATTATCAATAGGTTGAAAGACTACGGTTTACTAAATGATGATTATTATAGTCTAGAAGATTTTTCTGTTATTGGTAGATTTAAATCGGGTAGAGTATCTGAACTGGAAATTAGAGTCAATGATGAAAATGATATTGAAAAAATTTTAGTTCTAAAGGGAAATGAGATAAGGAGTATCCTTAGAACATCAGATAATAAAGGAATTTTATGGAGTACTATGTTTGATGTTTCGATGAATTCTAACTCGATTACATTAACAGGAAATGGATTTGGTCATGGTGTTGGACTTTGTCAGTGGGGAGCGATTGCAATGTCAAGAAATGGAAAGAATTTCGATGAAATATTACAACATTATTATCCTGGAACTCAACTAAAAAAATTGAATGATTAAAACAAAACAACAAGTTTATCTTGCTTCAAAATCTCCACGAAGACGTAAACTGTTAAAGCAATTGGGGATTAAATTCAGAGCGTTTTCAGTAAATACAATAGAAGATGTATTAGATGGTGAACATCCAATTGATTGCGTAAAAAGACTGGCAAAGAAGAAAATGAATAAAGCAGAAGCTAAAACAAAAAATGCAATTTTAATTACTGCTGACACAATAGTTGTTCTCGATAAAAAAGTAATAGGAAAACCAAAGAACAGAAAAGATGCAATTAGAATTTTAACATTACTTAGCGGACGAGTTCATACAGTTTATACAGGTTTTTGTGTAAAGAATCAAATATCTAACAAGTCAATTCTGGATTTTGAAAAAACTAAAGTTGAATTTCGTAAACTTAATAGAGATGAAATTAGGCCGGTGCGTATGGGATACAGGATGATTTCGGTGCTGTTTTCGTAAAACAAATAAATGGCTGTTACTATAATGTTGTAGGATTACCTTTAACTAAATTATACAACTCCCTTAGAAAATTAACCTGACTTGCTAAAAAAACTTAAACAAAGAATTATTTTATCCCTAATACTTGCAGGAGCCATTTATCTCGCTTTTACAATTTATGCAGATTTTAATCAGGTTGTAAAAACTTTTGAAAGATTTAATTGGCTGCTTCTACCGGTTCTTCTATTGCTTTCATTTTTAAATTACTTTACAAGATTCTTTAAATGGGATTATTATTTATCGATTGTCGGTGTGGAAATAAAAAAGATTGATTCGTTTTCAACATTTATGTCAGGTTTGATAATGAGCGTTACACCGGCAAAACTTGGTGAAGTTTTAAAATCGGTTTTGGTAAAGGAAGTAACGGGAGTTGCAATTAGTAAAACAGCCCCCATAATTTTTGCAGAAAGAATAACCGATTTTTTATCCCTATTAATTCTTGCAATTGCCGGTGCGTATTTATTTAACTATGGAGGAAATATAACCCTCATTATAGCAGCATTTATAATTCTTTTAATATTTATAGTCAGCAATAAAAAAATTGCTCTGCCTATAATTAATTTTTTTGAGAAGATCCCCATTATAAAAAATTACATTCATCACATTCATTTAGCTTATGAAAGTTCATATCAATTATTAAAACCAAGACCATTGATACAAATGACTCTTTTAAGTTTGATTGCATGGGGTTTTGAATGTTTCGGATATTACATCATTCTCATTAACTTT
>JARRMA010000197.1:0-4113 GCA_037386505.1 Candidatus Bathyarchaeota archaeon | reverse complement strand
CACTTTCTACATTTGCAAATTATTTTTCAATTTTTAGAAACTTTTGAAAAAAGATTTCCAATCCACATTCTCGTAAAAGTAACTATATTTACTTTTTGTGAGATCTATAGGTGTCAATTTATTTGTATTTTTGAATGAAGCATCTTTTTGAGTTAGTCGAAATTTTGATTTGAGACAACCATTTTCGATTTCTTTCCGATTGCGAAGCATAGGAAACATTCCGCAAGAGGAAAAGATTGAAATTATTAAATTAGGGTTTTAACTTCAAGCTGCGTGAAAGGAATATTATGAAAGTGTTAGCGAAGCGAACAGTGCCGAATGAACGGAGTGAATAGGATTTCAACTCAAAGTATATAGCATCAACTACGAAAGAATAAGGTGCACAAAATTTTATCAACAGCTCAAAGAATAAAGAAGTTTGGAGAAATGAATTGAATTTTTTCACTTCTCCAAAACTATTCATTTTTATTGAAAAACTACGATTCTATAAACATTCCTTCTAATCCATTGTCAGGATGTAATATATCGCTTAGAAAAAACTCGCCTTTAAATTCAATTGATTTATTGAATTTGGAAAATTTTGAATCCACGACAGCTGTCTCAATCAATGTTACAATCCCAAAACCATTAAAATTTGTTTCAAGAAAGTGGCATGATTCAAACCAAGCTTTTGCTAAATTCCCTTTTCCTTCTTCGGTTTTTTCGAAAGAGCAGTTGTCAAAAATTGTATCTGTAAAGTCTACTGATTAATTATGTTTTGAAAGTCTTGATTCATGTTTATGTTTCGTTTTAAATATTGGTTTCGTTGTTTAAAAGAATAGTATTGTTGTCATTTTTTGAATAGTTAATGATCGCGTCGTTCATGATAGATTTCTCCTCAGTTGGAACATCATACAAATCATGGAGACCTAAGATATTATCTTTCGATTTAGGTAAATAAGCATCTGGTCTAATTCCTGGTAGCTTATCAGTTTTAGTTTTATTTGACCAAAATCTTTTTTGCCAACGAGTTTTTTTAGTAATATTTTTTCCTTGTTGCCATACATTTCCGTTTCCACCTTGTGCTTTGTTAATCGCCGAACCAACCGGACCCTTCGCTTCAACATGAGTAATATTATCATATTCTCCAATTCCATCAGCTCCAAAGTCAGGACCCTTAATACCTGGACCATAATTTAGACGACGAGAATTTTCGTACAAGCCACGCATTTCACCTTCAAGAACTGCAATAGCTTCTCGAGTTGATCCAGGTGTAATTTCATCAACTTCTGTTGCTAAATCTTTAAACCGTTCAAACGAACAATCAAAATCTTCACAGCCAATTGCTGCTTCTCTACGTTTGACTTCAGCATAAGCGTCCTCCAAATTGATGTTTCCATCAGGTTCTAAAAATCCCATTGCTTGAGTTTGCGGAACGACTGCTAGTTGAGTCAATTCTGCTCGAGCGGATTTTGGTGGTTGACTCATCATAAAATTTGGACGATCAGCAAAAGACGTTCTTCGAGGCTGTAAGAAGTCGTAAGCAGGCGGATAGTTATGTGTACCACCACTTGGAGGTTGAAATGGATTTCGATTATCTAGTCCCCAGCCTGCTGGCGGAGCTTGCGGAGGCGCTATAAAAGCTCCTGTTGCCGCTGATGCTGAAAGTATCACGATTGCTATTCCTAAAGCTACTAGAACTGAGAATAAACCCCAATCATAAGCACCTCCCCGAATTTGATTCACAATTCTTAATATTTTTGGATTTGATGATAGGACCGGATCTGTTAAATAAATTAGAACTAATCTTTCTCCATTTAATTTATAAGTATTATAAGTAATACGATTATTTGGTCCTGCAATTATTTTAGGAGTTCTTAATTGAAATCTATTTTGATAACTTGTCTGTTGAAATCTGACCATTGGTGCAGGTGGCAGACTTAAACCTATAGCTTCTGCAGATTTTACGTTACTAAAAATAATAATCATTCCTGCAATACTCACAAAAATGACTCTTTTACTTTCACGCTTCCCATTCAGAATAACATTCTTAACCAATACAACACTGGAATCAGTAATCAACACTAGCCGATTACCACATTAAGTATCAATCAAGCATTTATAACTTAAAGATTTTCGGTCATAGACAAAATTAATATACATTTTAATATTTTAAAAGAAATCATATCATTTTATTTACTTTTTCAAAACAAATTGTTTTAAATAATCAATTGCGCTTTTGACTTTAACAGAGGAGATCCTGTTTGTGGTACTTTGTTTACAGTATCGGCAGGTTGTGAAGCAGTTTCTGCCGTGGTTGTTTGGATACCTTTCCCAGGTAAAATCTGTAGGTTGTCCGGCTTGAAAACAACTTCAATCGCATGTGAAAGAATTCGCGATTTATGCGCCGGGGCTTTATGCAAATAAAATTATCTCATTTATTTCATTAAAATAATTATCTCATTTAAAAAAATTAAATGAGATAATTAAAGAAGTTATTTTAACCGTACTTACCAGTTGTTGAAGCAATAACAAAAGCAGCATAAGTTAAAATATAACCCACCGCAAAATGAACTAAACCAACTAATCGAGCTTGTACGATTGAAAGCGCTACAGGTTTGTCTCTCCAACGAATTAAGTTTGCTAAAGGAGTACGTTCATGAGCCCAAACTAATGTTTCGATTAATTCTTGCCAATAACCACGCCATGAGATTAAGAACATAAAGCCTGTCGCCCAAATTAAATGTCCAAATAAGAACATCCATGCCCATACAGATAAATTGTTCATACCAAATGGGTTGTAACCATTAATCAATGGAGATGAATTTAACCATAAATAATCTCTTAACCAACCCATAATATAGTTTGAAGATTCATCAAATTGACCTGGATTACCACCCCAAATTGTCATGTGTTTCCAATGCCAGTAGAATGTAACCCAACCAATTGTATTTAGCATCCAGAACATCGCTAAGTAGAAAGCATCCCAAGCTGAAATATCACAAGTACCACCACGACCTGGACCATCACATGGGAAACTGTAACCAAAATCTTTTTTATCTGGCATTAATTTTGAACCACGAGCATCTAAAGCACCTTTCACAAGAATTAATGCAGTAGTATGTAATCCTAAAGCAATAGCATGGTGTACTAAGAAATCACCAGGACCAATTTTTAGGAATAAATCATTTTTTGGATTATTAATAGCTTCTAACCAACCTGGTAACCAAATTTGATTACCAGCTACTGTTGCTGGACTTGTTGAAGATGATAATAAAGTGTTAAATTCGTAAACAGCTTTACCTGATGCAGCTTGAATATATTCAGCAAATAAAGGTTCAAATAAAATTTGTTTTTCTGGTTGACCAAATGCAACTACAGTATCATTGTGAATATATAAACCTAATGTATGGAAACCTAAAAATAATGAAGCCCAACTTAAATGTGAAATAATTGCTTCTTTATGTTCTAACATTCTCGCTAAAACATTATCTTTATTTAGTTCTGGATCGTAGTCACGTACAAAGAAAATGGCACCGTGTGCAAAAGCACCCACCATTAAGAACCCTGCAATATACTGATGATGAGTATATAAAGCAGCTTCAGTTGTAAAATCTTTTGATAAGAATGCGTAAGGAGTAATTGCATACATGTGTTGTGCTGTTAACGATGTAGCAACACCTAAACATGCTAATGCTAAACCTAATTGCATATGTAAAGAGTTTGTAATTGTTTCAAATAACCCAACATGACCTGCTCCTAAGCGACCTCCTGGAGGACGGTGCGCATCTAAAATTTCTTTCATGCTATGACCAATACCAAAATTTGTTCGGTACATATGACCTGCTACGATAAAAACAACTGCAATTGCTAAATGGTGATGAGCCATATCACTTAACCATAAAGATTGAGTTTGAGGATGGAAACCACCTAAGAATGTTAAAATTGCTGTACCTGCTCCCTCAGCTGTACCATAAACATGTGAAGCACTATCGGGATTCTCAGCGTAAACTGTCCAATTCCCACTAAAGAATGGAGCTAAACCAGCCGGATGTGGAGGAGTTGTTAAGAAATTATCCCAACCAACATGAACACCGCGAGATTCTGGAATTGCCACGTGAACTGTATGTCCAG
>JARRMA010000196.1:0-3380 GCA_037386505.1 Candidatus Bathyarchaeota archaeon | reverse complement strand
CCTATTATTCCAGCTAAAGTTTTAAGATCGAGGGGTCTTCCAGCCACATAGAGTCCAGCTTCCATCAGAGCGATTTGTTTGGTAATTTTCTCTTTCTTATTTTTATCAGATGATTTCTGTTCGTTTTCCTTCAAAGGTTGGGTCTCCTATGACAGTTATGTAGAGCTCTTCGATTTCCTCTTCTTGCCATAAACCGATTCTTCCTCTTTGCGCAAGAAATAGTAGAATTATGAATGTTTTAATCGCTTCGATCTTTTTGAGTCCAGATACAAGTTTTGAGAATGCTATTAATTCTCCTGTTGCTGCAATTTGACAGAGTTGATCGTAAATTGTCTTCATTCGGTCTTCAATTTCTAATAGATAAAGATCAACCTGGGGAATGATTTCTGGTACTGGTAAGATAGTTTGAGGTTGAGGTGATGGTCTAATATTTTCACCTTTTAATACTTCATCTAGAACATTCAACAGATTATCTATTGTGGTTGAAGATAACTCGTAACGAAGGGGGAGGAATAATGGTGGAGGAATGAAGTCTTGTTCGATTTTAGGTGGTGGAGGAGGTTCTTCAAGTTTTAATAATAATTTAGTTTTTCTCAAATAAATTGTACTGGATGATTCTAATGCTACACCTGAAGCTCTAAAGTCTACTTCTCCTCTCTGTTGCATTTCTTCTAAGAATTTTTTTAGTAAATAGGCAATATTTACATCCCATGGCATTATTTTTTCTAATCTGTGTATTTCAAAAAGAATACTCAATGGAGGTTGGCAGTAGAAAGGTTTCTTCATGGTTTGTTTCATTATGCTGCCTCCTTCATTGGGGCTGATACTACATGAGAGTAGCCACTTCGTTCATATATTCCCCAAACTTTTTTTGCTTTGCTAACCATTTCAGGCTTCAAAGTTATTACTACAAATTGTGATTTATTAGATTGTTCAGCGAAAAGATCTCCTAATCTTGATACGTGAAATGGATCAAGGTGTGCATCAATTTCGTCAAACACGTAAAATGCTGTAGGCATAAAATCTTGAAGGGCAAAAATGAAAGCTACAGCTGAAACTGATCTTTCTCCGCTACTTGCTCCACTTACAAGTATTGATGCTTTATTTCTAAATTGAACCAACATATCCATTCCTCCAGCGAAGGGATCTTCAGGGTTTTCTAGTAATAGTTCGGCTTCGCCGCCTCCAGTTAATTTTGAGAAATATCTCCTGAAACTATTGTCAATTTTTTCAAATGCTTCCATGAAAACTGCACGTTTTTTCCTTTCGATTTCATCCATAAAAGCAAGAATGGATTGTTTTTCTTTCTCAAGTTCGTTCATGCGTATTGACAGTTCTTTATATCGAGATGCTTGTTCAGCATAGTGATCAAGAGAAAGTTGATTTACTGCACCTAATCGATTCAGTTCTAAACGCAACTGTTTTAGTGCTGTTTCAGCGGTTTCTAATTGTTCTTGGGATATTGTTAACGGTTGATCATAACCTAGTTCTTGTAATCTTTGAGAATATTGTTTCTGTTGCATTTCATAAGTTTGAAGATTGAATTGTAATTCGTTATAAAGTCTATCAGAACGTTCATAAATAGAGTCTAATTGACTTAATTTCTTATCAAGATCATCAATCTGCACAGTGAATTTTTTTGATTCTTCTTTGGCATTTAAGACTGTTCTCGATAATTCTTCTTTTTTATTTTCAAGTTCTTGTAACTCTGTTTCAATATTTTCTTTTTCTGTGTGTGCTTCTTTAATTTCATTTTCAACTGTTATGATCTGTGCTTTGAGTTTTCTTAGTTGGATTCTAATATTGTCAGCACTTATTTTGAGAACATTTTCAAATTTTGATTTTAATGTTGCAAGATTCGTTTCTTTATTACCCACTATTTTTCGCGAATCAATAAGTTCATTTCCTAACTGTTCTCGTTGAATTTCCATTTCTTGAATCTTTGTTGGATCCATTTTCATCTTTGATATGTTTAATTCATCGCGAAGATTGCTGATTTCTTTTTTAAGAGAATCACGTTGTGATCTTAATTCGGATAATCGATTCTTTTCTTCTTCTCTATTTTCGTTGATTTTATTTACTCTTTTCTCTATTCGTTTAATATTTTTTCTTGCTCGTTTAGCATTATCTCGAACTCTATGAATTTCACCATCAAGAGTTGTTATTGTTTTGGCAAGTTTTACTAAATCAAATCGTGTTCTATCAATTTCTTCTTTGTAATTTTGTATATCTTTCTCCCTTTTTGTCAAATGTTTTTGAAGTGCATCAACTGCTTCGCTGAGACTTTTTACTGCTGATTCACTTGGGATAATTGACGAATAGTCTACTGGGGCTCGGTAGTATCCACTTTCTAATCCTCCTTGTGCTTCATATAGATCTCCGTTAACTGTTACAGTTCTATGGCCATCTCGTGAAGCGGCAAAAGCAGTTTTATCATCATTTGTTACAAGTGTATCTCCGAATACAAAATTTATTGCAGGTTCAAATTTCTTATTATATTTGACGAATTCAGAAGCAATTCCATTAACCCCCCTTATTATGGGTTTATTGATGGAATTAATTGCTGACATTTCTTCTATTGGTATTATCTTTATTCTCCCTAGTTTCATTCGTTTTAGAGTCTCTGCGCACATAAATGCAGCGTCAAAATTCTGGACAACTAATGCGTCTAACCAACCTGCTGCTGTCGCTTCTACAGCTCTCTTATACCCTCGTTCGATTTTGATTAGGTTTTTTAGACGACCATGAATACCTTTTATTGCACCTAAATCTGCTAGTTCTTCAATGTTTCTTCTGGCGTTTTCTTCTGGTGCAACTTTTTCTGCCATATCTCTTTGTGTAACAAATTCTGCTACAGCATCTTGTGCTGAGTTGGCAATCTTTTCAGCCTGTTCTAACTCTAATTTTATCGATTCTTTTTGCGTAAGTTTTCTTTCTACGGTTTTTTCAAGATTTTTTGAACTATTCACTTGGTCTTTTTGAACTTTCTTGAGTTCTGAATAGGATTTTTTTAGGCTATTAAGGTTTGATTCAAAATTGTCTCTTCGTTTTACTAAGTCTTTCATTTGGCGATTTAGTACTTTTAGATTTGTTCTATCCTGAATGTATTCGCTTTTAAGGTCCATTAATTCTTGTGTAAGTTTTCCTAATTCATCTTCAATTTTTTGTGTTTTCTTACTGTTATCTCCGATATCAGCTCTTAATATTGATGCTTTATTTGATATTTCATCATAACTTGCTTGTTTTTCGGCTATTTCAGCGAGAAGATTTTCCCTTTCTTTTTTTAATCTTCGAGTTTCGTTTCTATTTTCTTTGATTTCGTTTTTTATGGATTCCAATTTTTGTTCATTGTTTGTGACAACCCGTCTAAGACCATCTAA
>JARRMA010000195.1:0-4801 GCA_037386505.1 Candidatus Bathyarchaeota archaeon | reverse complement strand
TATTATTTTCTTCCGCCTCAATAGCAACTCCATATGTTGGGCTTCCATTTAAAATAGATCCATCCCAGAATAAAACGAGCCAAAGTTTTGTTAAAGATTTTAGTGAATTGGGATATTCAATTGTTAAAATTAGACCTAACATTGCTCCGATTCAAAATTTGGTTGCACAAATAGTTTATGAAGTAAACAATTTAGAAGACGATAATATAGACTACCTTAGAAGCTATATTATATCTCGGATTGAAGAGCTCTCTAAATTATTCAAAAGTTCTATCAAAAAATCTGCTCAATTTGCATCATCATTAATCCATAATTCAGATTATGTAGCAACTTGCAGCTATAGTTCAACAATTCTTGAAACTTTTAAAACAGCGGTCGAACAGGAAAAAAGTTTCAAAGTTTTAGTTGCGGAATCAAAAAGTTCTGATGGAAAGTATAATTATGGAAGAATTTTAGCAAGTTTTCTAAAATCATTAAAAATCCAGGTAGAAGTATTCTTAGATGATATGATTTACAAAAACATTCCGAAATCAAATTATGTTCTCGTTGGAGCTGATAGTATATTCTGGGATGGATCTATTTTAAATGGAAGCCCAACATATGGAGTTGCTATTGAGGCGGAAGAAAATAATATCCCTCTCTATTCGGTATGTGAAACTTCAAAAGTTAATACATTGCATTTTTTGGGTAAAAACGTTGAGATTAAAGAAGGTTTTGATCTTATTCCAGCAAATCTAATAACTGAGCTTGTGACAGAAAAAGGAGCTCTATCTGATGAACAACTTTTGGAAATAATTAAAGAAAAAACAAAATTTTATCAAATCTTCAAAATAAAATGATATTGAATGGTTCTATTTTTATTGGAATTAAAGATCAATCGAAAAATCAGGGAAATCATTTTTATTTCTAGATATAATGGTTTTTTGGCAATTTTGGAAAAAAACAGATGAAAGGGAAATTTATTGGTCAAAAGACTTAACAGAACCTAATAGATTTATTCAGTTGCAGAGGGTTTCGAAGTTGAGAAGTGATGCAATAAAAGTTGGAGTTCAAAGAGCCCCACATCGTGCTTTGTTAAAAGCACTTGGAATCACAGATAAAGATATGAAAAAACCTTTCATTGGTGTAGTAAACAGTTTTACTAATGTAATTCCTGGTCATATGCATCTAAACCAGATCTCCACAGCAGTAAAAGAGGGTATATTTACCGCTGGTGGTGTTCCATTCGAATTTAATACAATAGGCATCTGTGATGGAATCGCAATGGGTCATAGTGGAATGCGATATTCTTTGCCATCCCGTGAATTGATCGCCGATTCTGTAGAAGTTATGGTTCAAGCTCATAGATTTGATGGAATAGTTCTCATTAGTACATGTGATAAAATTACACCTGGAATGCTTATGGCAGCTGCAAGATTAAACATTCCAGCCCTAATGATAACAGGGGGTCCAATGCTCTCAGGAATTTATAAAGGGAAAAAAGTCGGGACTGATTCAATGTTTGAAGCAATTGGAAAAGTTACTGCAGGTAAAATGGATGAAAAGGAACTAAAATGTCTTGAAGATGTGGCTTGCCCTAGCTGTGGGTCATGTAACGGATTATTTACTGCAAACACTATGGCATGTGTAACCGAAGCTTTGGGAATGTCTTTAACTGGATGTGCCACTCCACTTGCTGTCAGTTCTAAACGTTTGAGAATCGCAAAAGCAACCGGGGAAAGAATCGTTGGATTAGTCAAAGAAGAATTAAAACCTTTAGATATTTTGTCTATTGAAGCTTTTAAAAATGCAATTACTGTTGATATGGCTCTCGGAGGGTCAACCAATACAGTACTTCATGTTACAGCGATTGCAAATGAGGCAGGAGTTGATTTGCCTTTATCTTTATTCGATGAGATAAGTAAACGTGTTCCTCATATTTGTAGTATGATTCCAAGTGGACCATATGATATGAAGGATTTAGATGAAGCGGGGGGTATTCCAGCAGTAATGAAAGTGTTAAAAGATTTTCTTCATCTGAATTCTATCACAGTAACTGGAAAAAAGATCAAAGAGAATATCGAGAATTCCGTTGTTCTTAATCATGAAGTTATTCGTTCATTGGATAACCCTGTTCATTCTGAAGGAGGAATAGCGGTTCTTAAAGGAAACTTAGCTCCTGATGGAGGAGTAGTTAAGGCTGCGGGAATATCAGCAAATATGATGGTTCATAGCGGTCCTGCTAAAATATTCGATTCTGAAGAAGAGGCAATGAAGGCAATAATCGAACAAAAAATTTGCAAAGGAGATGTTGTTGTTATTCGATATGAAGGTCCCAAGGGTGGACCAGGAATGAGAGAAATGCTCTCTCCTACTGCTGCAATAGCGGGAATGGGACTTAGTGAATCTGTAGCATTAATTACTGATGGAAGATTCTCTGGAGCCACTAGAGGACCTTGTATTGGTCATGTGTCTCCTGAAGCTGCTGTTGGTGGACCAATAGCTTTACTGAGAGAAAACGATATCATAAAAATAGATGTTCCTAAAAGAAAACTTAACGTTAAATTGAGTGAAAAAGAATTTAGTAAAAGGAAAGAAGCATGGACACCAAAAGAACCTAAAATTACTAAAGGTTACTTAGCGAGATATTCTCAGTTAGTTCAGTCAGCGCATAAAGGAAGCATTCTAGAAAAGGTATAGTAATTGCTTGAAATTTCACAACTACACTAGTGCTTGAATTATTCAATTATATTATGATACCAATTTAGAATATATTCCGGTAGACTTAGACCTTTCAAATTTAGCTTTGCGGTTAACAAAATGGGAAGGCAACTCAAAACATAAGCGGCTCGCATATAGAATCTACGTGGTTTTCCGTGTTCAATTTCTTCTTCTATCAAAATTTTCATATCAGAATTAAGATCAAGTGCTGTTCCTTCTCGTCCAATAATTGAGTAAACAAATCCCCCTAAGCCCCTAAAGCGGTTGCACCAACCTACAACAGGCTTTGTTCTACCAGAATATGATATAAGAATCTCAAGGTCTCCAGCTCTTGGATGTGGGGTGTTAACTCCTCTGGCAATGTAAACGTTGTCTCCTAAGAATTTCTTTATGTGAAACAATCGAACAGCAGTCATTTTAGCTACTATTTCAGCTGTTCCTCTACCACCTAAAAAGACATCACTTCGTCTTTCAAGAATGTTTAAAGTCGAGGCTGTAGCTTCTGAGTGAATTGCATTTTCTGTTATGGATTTCAAATAAGGTGCTTCTTCAGTTATCAAATCAAGTACTCGATCCACTGTGCTATTTTCAGATAAAGCTTCAGTAATCATTTGTAGCAAAAACAACCATCGTAAACTTTTTACTTCCAGTTTTTTTCAAATATTTTTCCAACTCTTCAGCAAGATGTCTAGGATCATCTGATTCTCCGCTTCCAGAATTAATTAAAAGAACAACTTTTTTGTGTCTCTTTTCAAGCTTAGAAGCTGCGTCCAACATTCCTCTTCCAGGAAAACCAACATCTTCTCTAGTAATTACTACCTTGGGCTTTTTCATCATAGCCATTTGACTCATAGCTATATTCAAAGAATGCAAAGATCGTCCCGAACCACCACAAACAATGCAGTCAGCATTTTTTAGATCTTCATATAAGGGAAGCAAGTTTTTCTCTTTTAGTTTTAAAAGATTATCGTTAATGCGTTCAACATATTCTACACCAGAAATTTTTTCACTAATTTTTTTCACCTTCCTAATTCGCGCATCGAATTACTAGTTTATACTATCAGTTTTACATATTTTGTAAGTGAAGAGGGTAAATAGTCATCAGCTAATAACTATTACCATATCACTTTTCTAAATTCTACATAGTATTAATACAAAATATAAGCCAAATAACAAATAATAATTGACATAACATTCTAATATCTCCAGAAGTGTGGGATACTAGGTAACCATGTGTTGTGCGTCTTCAGATGATTATATTTCAGAGTCTATTGAAGTTCCACCTTTTGAAAAAATCCAAAACATGGTTGAATTAGAATTTGAAGTTAACGAAAGTTTTCTTGAACATAACATCCCCACATTCTATGTGGAATATACTGATAAATCAAAACAGGCTTTCCTCAGATTATATCAAAATCTAGAATCTCTTAATTTTCTTCCTATTCTTCGAAAAGAAGGGACAAAAGTTCTACTTAGAGTGGTACCTAAACCAGTTATTAAGCCAAACAAAAATACTTTGAATATCATTCTATTTTTAGTTACTCTTGGAACTGTGTTCACGTCAGGATATCTTTATTCGATTAATATAATAGATGCTTTCCTTTTCACTGCAGCCATAATGGCTATATTAGGTTCGCATGAAATGGGTCATAAATTATTAGCTGACAAACATGATGTTGAGGCAACTTATCCCTATTTTATTCCCGGTCTTCCACCAATTGGAACTTTTGGAGCACTAATTCAACAGAAATCTCTTCCGCCAAACAAAGATGCTTTATTTGACATAGGTTTTACTGGACCAATAACCGGTTTTATTATTTCTGTAATTGTAACAATTATAGGAGTCCAAATATCGGTCGTAGTACCTCCAGATCCTAGCATTAATATGATTCCCATAAATGAGGTGTATCCCCTGATTTATAGGTGGATTTTTCAGTTTTTTCCACCAAGCACAAGTGGAGTTATAACACAGCACCCAGTTGCCTTTGCGGGTTGGGTCGGTATGATTGTCACAATGCTGAATTTAGTACCATCAGGTATATTTGATGTTGTTTGCTATTCATCAAACTTCGAGCTACATGTCCGCCATCAAACATACCTG
>JARRMA010000194.1:0-5148 GCA_037386505.1 Candidatus Bathyarchaeota archaeon | reverse complement strand
AACTCCTCCAGTAGGAGAAGCTATAAAATTAGCTAAGGGATCTGAATCATTTACTGTGACAAATGCCGTATCAGAGACAGGTTGTTCATGTTCACCATCTCTAACTTGTAAAGTTACAAAATAAGTTCCATTTTGGAGAAAAGTGTGACTGACTGTTTGTCCTTCTATAATTGAACCTTCAATACTCCAAGTATAAGAAAGTTCATCTCCATCAGGATCGCTTGAATTTGAACCATCAAGAACTATCGGGGTTCCTTCAACTCCAGAATATGGACCCCCAGGGTCAGCAATAGGTGGTTTATTTTTATCTGGAGGAGCAAGAACAATTTCACTACTAAAACTTAAAAAAACTGAAATTATAAAAATTAAAATTAGAATTAAAGAAAATTTCTTTTTTGCTATCAATTCGTTTTGATCACATCTGATCATATTATTTTAAGATTTCTAAACAATCTTCCATAGAAGAGAATATCGATTCTAAAAATAACTATAATTTATCCAAATAAAAAGACTTTGTAACTTAAATTTAGCTTAACCTTGTTTAGAGTAAGTCTTTGGTTAGAAATTTTTCCACAAAATATGGTGCGGGGAGAGGGATTCGCACCCTAATTTACCAGTAAAATATTAGAAGTCAGGCTTTTTTGTAATTTATCAGGCATATTGGGTTTCTGATGTAATCTTGATTTCTTAACTTCTTTACTAGTATAGACTTTTTGCAGTCTAGTGGGTCATCGCTTTGGGTTATGGTGATTTCTCCGTCAAATAGGTCTAAGACAGCATGTAATTCTTCTGAAGCATGCATCAAAGGATTGACAACAGCTAACATTGTAAAACCTTTGGAACCTAAATCTGTGATTAGCTCGGCAATCCATCTTCTGGTTGCTTCTGCTTTACGTGTAAGCAAAACATCAGAGATAGTATCTATGCAAATTCGTTTTCTTTTAGAAGCATCAATATTTCTAAAAGCTTTGGTAAGAGATATTGAAAGATTGGTTAAATCGGTTTTACTTTTCAATTGATACACATTCGGTGGATTAGGAACCTTCGTTTTTGGCTTAGGATTACAAAGGAAAAGAATGAAGTTAGGATTTTTCAATAAATTCTCGAGACCATCAGTTTTAGTAGAAACATAAAACACTATTTCTTTTGATTTGATTCCAGCTTCTAAGAAATTCTTAATTACATATTCTCTTTCATCGCTTGGAGATCCAGTAAGAACAACAGCATATTCGTTTGGAATACCGCCGAGCATTAAGGAGTCTAATTCTTCTGTTCCAGTTGTTACTCTGTCTTCCATAATGACTTCTTCAACTTTGATTTCTAAGGTTTTAAGTTGAAGTGATTTATTCTGTCCCAGTTCATCTAAATATTTGACTTTAGGATTTAGCTGATACTTACCCTTCTTTGAAGGTTGAAGAGTTAATTTTACTTCAACTAATTTCAATGGAGCTAATTGTTTTCCCTTCATATTAAGAATGGTATCATCTATTCTGTAAATTTCAGGTTTCTTAACAACAACAAAATCTGGGGAAATAAAATCTTCAACTCGCATTAGCAAAGCGGGTTCTCTGCCAGCATTAACAAATTCTATAGACAAACAGAAAGACTCGCCAACTTTCACTTCTTTAACCTTAGTGAGTAGGTTAGCTTGAACATTGGCGTGCACAAAACTTTCTAGACCCACAGATTCTTCACTGGTGGGAGTAGGAGCAGAAAATGCCGTTGTGGTTGAAATAATTGTTGGAGCTTGCATCACCAGCTATCTGAAGTAGATTTTCAGCCATCTGATAATGTTTAACCCTTTTCTCCTGATCAGCCTCAATCTCTGCTTGATTCATAAACAAATATGCATCAAATAGACGTTGAGTAGCTTTAGCATATTCTGATGCAGTCTTGAATCCTGCTTTAAGATAATTGGTTGAAGCAGTCTTCATGAAGGCCTTTGCTTTTTCATGTTCCTCACGTCCTAAACCTGTTTGATATTGTATTCCAGCAGCCAATCCTCTACAAAAATTGCTATTGCCTAATGTCCATAAGCTTCTTCTTTGAGTATACGAATAAATCTTTGCTTTCTCAAAGAGTTCAGCAGCTTCAAGATATGGTTCAGAAGATGAAGTTTCCTCTCCATAAGCCATCTTCTCCCAAGCCTGGCAAAGAATTGTTATGTATCTTAGTTCTTTACGTTCAGCTTCATCCATCGTTTCAGCAATTGCAGAGAAATTTTGAGCTGCTTCTCTATATTTTTTCGAGCTTTGCCCATGCTTTCCTTCTCTGTCTAGAAGTTTTGATTCTTCCATCAGAATTCGAGCATGACAATATTTTCGTCTAAGGTCAGAAGCCTTCAGTAGTCGCTCCATCATTTCTTTTTCGTCAGGAGAAGTGATTTTTTCAAGTTTTTGTTCAATTGATTCTTCTGCCTTGTTGAACTGTTCATATGCTTTTTCAAATGTTTGTTTTGCCTGTTGAGTGTTCTCTTTCCTGCTTAAGCCCTCAGCTTCTTCCATGTTGGCCCAAGCATAGTAATTAGATGTTAGATAATTCCAAGGTCCAGATGATTCGTGATATTCTGCAGCCTTTTCATAATGTTCCTTGGCTTTTTCATATTCTTCAATTGAATGAGAATGTTTTGCTTGTTCAATTTGACTCCAAGCGTTCAAATACATAGAATAATTCTCATAATACTCTTCAAATTGTGGAATCTTCTTACTCGCAATAGTATAACAATTAGCAGCTTCTTCGTAATTTTTACTGGATTCATTGAAATCTCCCATGTGATTGAAAACTTGAGCTAGGTGCCAATATGATTCTGCTAAGTAAATTGGTGTTTCTGCTTTGATGTAATACTCAATAGCTTTTTTGTAAATATTAATACCTTTGACAAGTTTTTCCTTTTCTTTAGATATGTTATATGCTTGTTCAAGGGTTAATCCAAGTCTGTAATAGTATCTTCCAAAATAAATTCCATAAGCCCATTTGGTCTTTAGAATTTTTCTTCTTTTTTCTACTAGACTTATGCACTTCTCTAAAGTAAAAATTACAGAGTCAAGTATTTTTTTCTTCTTAGATAAATTATGTTCAATTTTTGTGAAAGCAATCTGAGATAACGCTAGTGAAGAATAAATTACACTCTGAAAGGGATAATCATAGGGAAACATTTCTTCAATGATTGGTAAGGCTTTCTGGAGGTAGAACTTTGACTGATTTAGAAATTTTCTTTTTTCTTCAACTTCTTTTTGGGTTACTGAGATAAAGCGATAGCAATTGCCTAAATTAAAGAACAAAAACCCAGAATAATTTTTCCACCCTTTGATAAGCGTAATTCCTTCTTCAATTATTCTGATAGCTTTCTTCAACAGTATTTGTCTTTTTTTAGAATCTGATTCCATTGTTGCTAAATTTGAAATTGCTTGAACATAATGCGTATAAGTTAAATTAAAACCTGTTATGTGTTGAATAATTCTGTAGTGCTGTTGAGCATTCATAGAGAATTCGATAGTCTTGTTATATGTTTGTTTTTGTTCATCTGGATCTTCAATTAACCTTACTAAGACCGTGTTTGTCCAAGCTTTAAGAGTATTTGCGTGCCCTAATAGAAAGTTATCTCTTGTAGCTAATCCACATTCTAGCACTTTGTTGCCATATTTCAAGGCTGTGGTAGGGTCTGAATTGCTAAGATAGGCATAATTCCAAGCCGAATGATATGCTCTACCGATTAGCAATGCATCTCCCACTTTATTGGCAAGTTCTAAAGCTTTTTGAGCGTATTTTTCACATTTTTTAGTTAATTCAATGATTTTGGAATCATCTTCTAAATACCAATTGCAGAAACTGTAATACCAGCTAGCTGAGCAGTATGCTCGTGCTAATTCATAATTATCTTCAATTTCGAGGAATATCTTGATGGCTTTTTCAGAAAATTTTAGGGCATCTTCATAGATTTCTTTGATTTCTGAAAAATTGGTAAGAGTCCAAAACATAGTAAAAGCTGAATATTCAATCAGATGATTGCATGTTTTGCCAACTGAAAGCAAATCTCCAGATTCTTCATAGAATTTTAAAACTTCTTTTTCAAGAGTCCACCATTTGTATGAGAGATATTTTATTTTTTTAGGGTCGGTTTCATAACGAGCATTCAAATATGCAATCAGAGCAGCAGCATGCTTTCTTTTTATATGGCAAACCTCATTATCAATTCCTTCAAGAAGATCGATTTCCCTTTCATAAGCTGAAATTGATTGTTTAAGAATTCTTTTGAACTCAACCCTTGATTTAGCCTGTAAAGCCGTCATATAATAACTAAAACCTATTTTTTCCTGAATTTCAGCTGCCTTAAAAACATCTCTTTCATGAAGAGCTATATCAAAAGCTTTTTGATATTTTTCTGCAGCTTGGAGCCACTCATATTTTTTCTCTAATTCTTCAGCTTTCTTTAATAGAGACTCCAAGCTATCTTTCGA
Organism: Candidatus Bathyarchaeota archaeon; assembly: GCA_037386505.1. Classification (GTDB taxonomy): domain Archaea; phylum Thermoproteota; class Bathyarchaeia; order Bathyarchaeales; family Bathyarchaeaceae; genus Bathyarchaeum. The sequence continues at coordinate 691 of JARRMA010000194.1, read as the reverse complement.
CAAGAATAGTCACAAGCAATTATTACCATTGATTGCATTGAAATAATTTTTCACACAATCCATCCTACAATAAATATTATAACTATTTACAATACAATATTAACCTAATTTGAGGAGACACTGCGCTGTTAAATTTTAAAGCTTTAACAAAGATTCAATCAATAACTTTGATTGCAATAATTGCTGTTGCTGCAGTAGGTGGAGTTGCAGTATATGTTTCGTTGGGTAACGAAGATCAGTCTTCTAAACCCATTAAGATAGGTTTCTTAGGTGACTTAGATGGAGTAGCAGGTAAACCTAGTTGGCAGGCTGTACAATTAGCTGTTGAAGAAATCAACGTCGAAGGTGGAATACTGGGCAGGCAAGTAGAATTGATTGGTGGGGACCATGATGGAGGAGCAGATGCAATTATTTTGACTAATGCCTTAACCAAATTAATTACGAATGATAATGTAGATTTTATTGTGGGAGGGGTTAGTGGTCAAACAGAAACTGTAGTTCAAAATATTATTGCTCAACACAAAATTATTTGCATTTCAGGAGCTACTATCGCTGATGCAGTAACACAGAGGGTTTTGGATGACTATGACAGATTTAAGTATTATTTTAGTACCATGTTCAACGCTACTTGTGGAAAGTTGGGGATGACAGATAGTATGATACACATCAGAGAGCTAACTGGTTTTAATAA
>JARRMA010000193.1:0-5204 GCA_037386505.1 Candidatus Bathyarchaeota archaeon | reverse complement strand
GAACATAATGACATATGCGGGGGATGCAGAGCAAGGGCTTATGGAGTAACAACTGAACAGATGGATTTCTGCGGTGCCTTGGAAAAACCAACAGAAATGAAAGGAGATTATTTAGCAGAAGATCCATGGTGTATTTATCAACCTAAGAAATATTCTAGAAAAGGTTGATCTTCTCAATTCGTAAGAAACTTGCAATATATTTTCTAGTTAACATATCAATGTAATTTTTTCATGAAAAATAATTATAGATGATTGCTTGATAGCTAATGATATATATTTCGGAGAGTTGTCTATTGAAGTATATAGTGATTAAGGCTTTTGATTGTCCTGATGCGTGGTACAAAGTATTGAACGCTATATGGTATAAAGGAGATATTTTTGAAGTAGGTTACGGTTCTGAGGTTTCTGAAACAAAAAAGTTGAATCTTAGTATTGAAATTACTAATCCTGCTAATCGACCTTTAGTTGATTTTATGGCTCCCTGTGACATGAAGTATGTTCAATGGTATGCATTGAAATATTTATGGTCAGGTGCAATTGAAGAAGAAACTTACACTTATGGAAGCCGTATGAGAGAACCGGTCGATCAAGTTGAGGAAGCTGTCAAACGTTATTTGATTGAACAAAAAGATCGTCAAGTTACTTTTGTAATTAGATTGCCCGAGGACATAAAGAAAACAATTGAAAAGGATAGAAGACATGAACCTCCCTGTTTAAGTTTAATTGATACTGAAATTTTTGAAAATAAATTACATTTAACTTGCTATTTTAGATCATGGGATGCTTATGCAGGATTACCAGCTAATATAGCTGGAATTCAATTATTTAATGAAGCTCTTGTTTCTGAGATAAACAGAAGAGGGAATATGAATATTCAGACAGGTAAACTGATTTTTCATAGTAAGAATTGTCATATTTATGAAAGACAATACAAATTAGTTGAAGATACAGTAAAGCCAGGAGAAGATAAAAGAAGAAAAATGCTTGGCTCGAAAAAACATTGACAATAAAATTACCCATTTTTTTAATTATTAAGAAAAAAGTAATTGAATTGCAAAAGTTCAAACTTAGGTTATTAAAAATTGGAGTCTTTGCAAATGAATTATCAATATCAGAAAAACAGCGCAGAATATATTGCTCAATGTTTGGAATTAGCAATTCTTTATGAGGTTAGTGGTTATCCCAAACCGGGTAATGTTCATCGAACAGCAGATTTTGTGGGAACAAGGTTTGAACATTTTCTTGCATCAGCTGTTGCTGTCTTTCCTTCATTTCGCTTTGCTGCTGAACAGGGAATAAAATTTACAGAAGGACAGTTATTAGCAACTGAAATAGGAGTTGGAAATATTATTAGAGACGCTGTTAATCGAATGATAAAAAGTCAAACAGGTGGTAATACTCTATTAGGTTCAATAATTCTACTAACTCCAATAGCAATTGCTGCAGGTATGTTAAAGAATAATTTTGTTGTTTCTGAAGTTAGAGAAAAAATTGGAACAGTTGTTGAATCAACTACTCCAGAAGATGCTGTTGCAGTTTATGATGCGATAGCTTCTGTTAATCCTGGAGGATTAAATAAATCTTCAGAATTTGATGTTACAGATCCATCATCAAAAAAGAAGATTCTAGAAAAAGGGATTACTCTTTTTGAAACTTTTAAGATGGCTTCTTCTTATGATTCAATAGCTTCTGAATGGGTAAATAATTACCCAATTACTTTTGATCTAGGATACCCCTATTTTGTTGAACAACTTGAAAAATCAGGAGATATTAATATATCGACACCTCAATGAAGGAGGATTAACAACACAATTAGGAAGAAATCTGCTAAATGAACTTGATGATAGATTAAGAGATAAAAATCATCATCTAAGTCCTGGAACAACTGCTGATCTCACTGAAGCTGTCCTTGCTATTAACAATTTGAATGGTTACAAACCTTAATTTAAAATCATTTTCTTTTTTGTAGCTTCAACTAATCCTATTGGACCACTCATCATAACATCGCCTCCTGGAGTTGCGAAATGAACGTCTAAGGATGTATCTTCAAAGATCTTTCGATTTGGACCTGTGACAACAATTTTTTCAATTTTTGAAAAACCCCTAGGTTTTTTTAGATAAAATACTCCATGCCCATTATCTTCGAAAATTTGATTATTGCTTAGCTTTCCATTAGCAAAATCTTTCATAAGTTTCTCTATTTTCTTTGAATTTAACAATCTAGTATGATGCTCTAAAACTCCAGTTACTTCTCCATTTGTTATTATTGCTGCCATTGTATGTCCGTTACCCACATTAACCGCGAGAATTGAACTTAAATTTTCTATAGAAGGATCCATTAAGCATCCAATTATCGCATCTGGTGATGTATCCATAACCAGAACTCTTGCATTTGGAAGTTGTCTTTTTGCGGCATCAACAGCAGATTTCATTCTAGGAAAATATTCAGGAATTTCATTTTCTTTAAAAGCAAATTCTTCAGGTTTAGGATTTTTTTCTAACATTTCTTTAAGTTTATTGATTCGAAATTCTCGATTACTCATTTTCTCTGGAAAAACTCCATGATCCTGAACGGCAATTGCAACATATTTAATATCCGAAAAAGGTTCTCCAAAAAACTTCAATAACGAATATAATATTTTGATATTTACTTCCTCAAAAACCAATGTTTCTCCATCAAAATTTTTTAATCCAAAGTCTGAAACAATTTCTATCCCCATTCTTTTTACTTGATTAAGATTATTTCTTAAAGTAAACGCAGCATTTTGTGTCATATAGACTTTAAGATTAGATTCAATATGTTTTTGAAGGGCGGAAGCTATTGGTCCTCCCCCTATTGTACTTCCTTTAATAAATAGATCAATTCCTTTCGTTGTCAGAGTTCTAATTTTTTCAGCATATATTAGGCAAGGTGAAGGAAGAACCAATTTTATGCAGTTTTCAATGCTACTTTTTGTATCATCATAAAGTAGAACATCTTCAGTTCCGGCTCCTATATCTATAGCAAGAATCTTCATGAATTATTCCTCTCCATAATCATTAAATTAGTTAAAACCGCTAAATTATCTATCAATTAGAGTTCATCCTCTTAATTGCTATTTTGGGTACATCTTAAATCTGTGAACTTTTTTATTAAATTACGAGAGGAACCGACTAGATGTTTAATAAAGTCATTTTGGCTGTTGTTGGAACGAGCAAATCTGGAAAAACTACAGCTATTGAAGTGCTAATTAAAGGATTGACAAAAAAAGGATATAAAATTGGATCTGCAAAACATATCCCTGAAGTAGGATTTACTATTGATTCTCAAGGAAAAGACACATGGAGACACACCCAAGCAGGAGCAAGTGCAGTTCTAAGTGTATCTCAAAAAGAAGTGGCCATTATCAGAAAAATCAATACTGAGAATTGGGACTTAAAAAGAATGGTCTCAGAATTTCCTGAGGATATAGATCTAATAATACTCGAAGGTTTTAAAAAATTAGTTGAGCAAGATTCGAGTATACCTAAACTTATTACCGCCAAGACAATTGAAGAAGTAAAAAGTGCATTTGAGCGTTACAAAAACATTTTATCATTCATTGTACTGTTTCCTTTTCCAGAAATTGAAACTGATATTCCATTTATTGACACTCTAAAAGAACCTGAGAAGCTTGTCAATTTGGTTGATCAGAAAGTTGCTATCTTGATAAAAAGAAAAAGAGAACGTGAAGAAAAAATAATAGTAAATATTAATGGAGAAATATTGCCTTTGGGTGATTTTGTCCAGGATATTCTAAGAAATACTATTCTAGGTATGATATCAAGTTTAAAAGGTGTAAAAATAAAAGGGGAAGAAAAAGTTTCAGTTGTAATTAAAGATTAATTAGGAAGTTAATAGACTCATAAGTGGCAGTCTGGGATCCAGAGAGTAAGCATTGTGAAAGAGAGAAAGGAGATTTTACAGTGCTTTCAATAGAATTGATAACTCTCTGAACCTTTCCAAGCCACTTTTTTAGAGTTTATTAACCTCCATTTTGTTTTACAAAGCTTTGAAAGCTTCTGACCATTCTTTATATGTTGAGATAACTCTAGGAGATACACTTGGTTTTCTATCAGCTAAGATATTTTTGAAGTCGTCCATTGATAATGGTCTTGGTTTGGCGTGTTTGTCACTTGCTTTACCTGAATCGAATAATTCTCCGATTACCCGCAGATGTGCAGATTGACAAATATCTCGGATATCACTTCCTGAAAAACCTGCAGCTAATCTTGCAAATTCATCTAAATCAATTTTAGGATCCAAATTTAGATGTTGGGTGTAAAGCTTTAGCATATGTAAACGGGCATCATAATCAGGTAATGGAACCATTATTCGCTTTTGGAATCTTCGTATAAACGGCCAATCTAAAGCCCATGGTTTGTTTGTTGCTCCAATGACATAGACATGAAGTTTTTTGCCTTTGTCCATAACTCCGTCCATTTCTTTTAGAAACTGATTTCGGACTCTTGTTTCTCCACCGACTTCGTTTGAATGCATTCCAATTAGCGAATCTAATTCGTCTATAAATAGAATAGCAGGTCGTCCGTTATTTGCAGTGTTTCTTGCCTGATTAAATAGTTTGGCAACATTTCGTTCTGCTTCACCTAACCATTTTGACATTACAGAAGCTGCATCTACTGAAACGAATGCTGCATCAATTTCTGTTGCAACTGCAGCAGCTAATAGAGTTTTTCCACAACCTGGTGGACCAAATAATAGTATTCCTCGGGGCCATCCTAAGGGAAATAAATCTGGTCGTTCAACAGGATAAACTATGGCTTCTTTAATGGCCTTTTTACCTGATTCTATTCCAACTACTTGGTTCCAACTTACATTTGGTTTCTCTTGAAGTACTAACTCATCATAACTTGCTTTTTCTGACTGAGTTCCTGTTTCTGCTTCAGGTTGTTGATTATTCATCATTTCTACAGATCTCTCAGATTGAGGTTGAATGGGTTGAACTGGTCCACGTCCTTGTAAAGCTTTAATCCGTTCTTGATAAGCCTGTGCTCTTTGAATATACACCGAATTCAATCCATAATTAGGATACAATCTAACCAATTTCAAAAGGGTGGAGATACCTTTTTGGTACATCGTAATGGCCATCCCTTTTGAACCTTGTTTATCGAGGCGGACAGCTTCCAAAGCGTATTTAGTTGCTGCTTGTTCAAGTTCTTGAGAG
>JARRMA010000192.1:1527-6853 GCA_037386505.1 Candidatus Bathyarchaeota archaeon | reverse complement strand
AAACAGCACTTGATATCCTTGAACTTGATGATAACAGATATGTCATGCAACTTAAAGCAAACTATACAAATAAAGTTAGAAAATTAGCCACTAGACCGTTACTTTCATCGGGTCCACTAAAAACCTTATCATATATCGCCTTTAGGCAACCTATTCTACAAACAAAAGTAATAGATGTACGGGGTCACCATTCATATGGTCACCTAAAAGAATTAGAAGAAATGGATTTAATCACCCGCGAAGGAAATGGGAAAAAGAGAATGCTTAAAACAACAAAGTTTTTTGCAGACTTCTTTGGCTTAAGTCATGATTTGAAAATAATGAAGCGTCAACTCAAAACAGTTTTTCAGGATTATACCAAACCAGAAATAGAAGTAAGAATTAATTCAGAATAATCACAATTAAGATAAGCTTATATGTGAAGTTTTGCTACTTTCATCGACACCTACGAGATGATGAAAGCTTGTCAGTATGGCATGGAGATCAACATAAACGCAAAGATTCTGGCGGAAGAAAAATAGTAAATCGAAAGAAAAGAAGATATGAAAAAGGATTTTTCCCAGCAGAGACAGCATTAGGCAAACAAAAAAGCAAAAGTATTCGGAAACATGGAGGAAACGAAAAAGTTAGACTTTTAGCAGTAAATCAAGCAAACATATCTGATGCCTCTGGAAAAACTGAAAAAGTAGAAATAATCCGAGTAATAGAAAATCCAGCGAACGTAGATTATGACCGAAGAGGAGTAATTACAAAAGGAACAATGATTGCAACACAATTAGGAAACGCACGTGTAACATCACGGCCCGGTCAAGACGGTATAGTTAATGCTGTTCTTGTTTCTAAAAAGACATCATAATAGTTTTACCGTAATATAGAAAGTTCCTTAGCGATCTTTTTCAGAATTTTACCTTTTGATTCAGTTTTAGATATTACGAGAAGACCACTTTTTCGATATGATGTACTAGGATGGGCAGCATCAAATACAGTTTTAGGTTGAAAACCTAATTTTTTAGCAACTACTTGAAGTTCTTCCAATTTAGGGGAAGGAACAGATAGTTTTTTTGAAACTTTTCTACCTTCAGATCTTGTTTTGGTTGAATCAAAGTAAACTGACCAAAGAAATATATTATTTTGTTTTCTCATAACTGAATCAAATTTTCTATCGGCAAGGTATATTTTATTAGTTGTGGTACTATCCAACCTAGAAAAAAAGGCTATGAAACATAATAAAAAAATTGTCTTCTATTTTTAAATTATTTAATTAATAATTTTTATATAAATTTTTAATTAATAAAATAATCTTAAAAAATAGTATTAACATAGCAATTTGATTAAACCTTTAAGAAACGTTTAAATAAAACGATCCGTGTGAATCATAGGTTTTGTGAGGGGAAATAAGATTTTGAATAGAATCGGTTCCGTCCTTCACGTAAGCAAAACGAAAAATATGATTCTAAAAGCAGAAAATATTCCCCGAATTGGGGATCAAGTCACAAATGAAGAACTAAAGTCAATTGGAATTGTTTTTGACGTCTTTGGTCCCACATCATCTCCCTATGTTGCTGTAAAACCTTACATCCAAAATCCAGAACAGTTTGTAAATCAAATTCTTTACACAACATCTTCTAAAAATAGAAGAAGAAAGAGAAGAAAAAGATGACAAATGAGAGACTGCCAAAACCATCGACAATTCAAAGATGCCCAGAATGTGGCAACAATAAACTAATGCGAGATTATGAATGTGCAGAGATAGTGTGTATGGGTTGTGGTTTCGTCGTTGCTGCTAAACTTACAGATCAGGGACCAGAATGGCGAGCTTTTGATGCCGAGCAACGAGCTAAACGTGCTCGAGCTGGCGCTCCAACTACATTTACCATTCATGATAAAGGTCTTTCGACTATGATCGATTGGCACGATCGTGATGTTTATGGTAAGAGATTAGCCCCTGGTCAAAAAGCTCAGATTTACAGGTTACGAAAATGGCAAAGACGAATTAGAGTCTCCGACGCTACAGAAAGAAATCTTGCCTTTGCTCTAACCGAAATCTCTAAAATAGCTAATAATCTCAATTTACCTAAAAATATTCTCGAAACAGCATCTGTAATCTATCGCAAAGCTGTGAAGGAACGACTAATCAGAGGAAGATCAATACAGGGCGTAACTGCCGCAGCAATCTATGTAGCCTGTAGACAATGTGGACTCGCCAGAACTTTGGATGAAATATCTCAAGCATCTACTGTTAACAAAAAAGAGGTTGGACGAAGCTATCGTTTCTTAATAAAAGAATTGAATTACTTTATTCCTCCATTAAAACCCAGCCAATATATAACTAAATTTTCAAATCAACTGACAATGCAGGGAAAAGTTGAAGAAATTGCTCTTAAGATTCTTTCTTCAGCAAAAGAAATGAAGTTAACTTCTGGAAGGGGACCAACAGGTATAGCAGCAGCAGCTAGCTATATAGCATCGGTTTTAACTGGGGAACGAAAAACACAAAGAGAAATAGCAGAAATAGCCCAAGTAACAGAAGTAACCATAAGAAACAGATACAAAGAACTGGTTGAACGTCTACAATTCACTATATATCTCTAAATTCAAATCATTTTAAAACGTTGATTATTATTTATTATTTTGTAGAATAAATGTGGCATAAATAGCGGAAATATCCTATATTGGATATGTTCCACAGATTCTGCAGAATCTAATCTTTGTTTTTACGTATCCTTTACAGTTGGGACACTTTGTACCTGTAGGATCATTATAGACATCTGAGGGTTTTCCAAAATTCTTCCTAAAAATTTCATAGTATATCAATTGCTCTTTTGATGTTAGTATTACATCATCACTAGCTTTGTAAAACTCCTTCTTTTCGTCATAATATTCGTTTGTTATCTCTTTGTTGAAATAATCGGGTAATACCCAAGTTCCCGTACCTTGTTCTAGCGGAGCCTTAGATCGCCAAATTACTTCTTTAGGTATTAATTGTGAATATGCTTTTCGAAGAAGCCATTTTCCGTATTTTTCCCCATTTTCATAGTTAACTTTCAGTTCAACTGGAAGATTTTTTGCGTATTCCATGAATAATGGGTCAAGATACGGGGGTTTTACTGTTACTCCAACCGATTTTCCCATAGGAATTGAAGAGAATGTCATTTCACCCCACATGTCTGATAAAGCTTTAATAAATTCTGTGTCAGATAAATGAAATTGCCAAGGATACCCAAAAAGCTCGTCTAATGCATCTCCTGTAAGAACACTTTTAATTCCTCTTCTTTTTGCTACTTTTAATCCGATATATGCTGGGACAGTATTTCTTACATCCATCGGATCAAAAGTTTTTAGAACTTTAACAACATCTTTTGCAGCATCAACTGCTTCGTTTATATCAAAAATATAGAATTCATGATTTAAGTTTTCCTTGTTTGAAGGAAACTGTAATAGCTTTTAGATCTGGATTAAACTTTACTGCTTCAAAAGCTATTATACTTGTGTCCGTGCCTGCTGAAAATAAGATACCTGCAGCCATATTTCGTTCTACAACTTTGTTAACTAAAGAACGAGCTTCAGGTAACAATTTATCCAAGTTCATTTTATTTGATTTCAAATTATTTCCCTCTAAACAAAATCTTTTGATAATAATATTTTTTGATCAATTTTCCTCATTTAAATGTTAGAGCCTTTAACTACATATGTTCGAATTACATGATTCATTAAATTCGATTTTTGTGTAAATTGGTTTTTGTTGGGTTTTGTTTTTCCTTATGTTTTTAAAACCTAAAGGGCTTTAACATATTCAATTAAATCCAAAGATACTATAAGCTAATATATAAAAATTTTGTGAAAATGAATGAATATTCGTAAAATATGGTAAATATTGAAATTCTTTAATAGTTTATAATGAATCTGGAAAAATTTAAAGTGAAACTACTCTATAAATCTCATAAATTAAAACTTTCTTTAGGAAAATTATTTAATTCCAAGTAATAAATCATAAAAACAAGAATGTTTTAGAAATAATAAAAGTGACCAAACTATCTAATAATAGCATTAAAAAACCATATTAATTAAAGCATCAATTAATAATGAGGCTAAAAATTGTCAGAATGCCCCGAATGTGGATCAAGAGTTTATAATCCAACCAAAATTTGGTCTATGGTTGGTAACCCAAACAATAATGGTGAACGTTTTAAACTTACACTAGGAATATTCGATTGTTCAAGTTGCGACAAAAAATTTCGTGCTGTTGTAAAAAAAGAGAGAATAACTCTCAATGGTATAGTTAAAGAAATCAAAGTGATCGAGAAAGGACTTGGACAAACCTTGAGTGAATTACACAAAAAGGTTGATGAACTTAAGAACGAAAGAGCTGAATTACTTAAAGAAATAGAAAATCTCAAGATAGTTGGAGAAAAGAAAACTGAAATTCTTGAAAAAGAAGTAGCTTCACTTCGAGAAGAATTAGAAAGTCTGAAAGAAATTTTAGAAGAATTTGAATAAATAAGCTTAGGTAATAAATAATTTCAAATAATAAAAAATAGGGTATTCATCTTTTAATATTAAGAATGAGAATCTATTTCTAAAGACTTTCTTTATTTCGTGAATCAAGTATTAACCGTTTTTTTACTAAATCGCGAACTTCGTCATGAAATTGAGGATCATTTTCAAGTTTAAGAAAAGCGCTGCTAAATTCTTCAAATCCTGATGGAATATCCACTTTTAAGGTAATGAAAGGTTTTCCCATTGCCATCTCAAATTTTCTTTTAGCTTCTTCATATTCAGATTCAGGTGCTTTTTCTCTGGACTCAATCCATTTTTTAACCAAAATCTTTCACATCCATAAATTAAATCTAATAATTAAATAAATGCTTGCGAAACCCAACTGAATAAGCGATGTTATTACACCTGCTTTCGTGAATTCTCCAAAACTTAAAGATATACCTTCACGTTTTAGAGCTCCCACACCCATCATAGTTACAGCCCCACTTAATGGAGTAGTTGCACCTCCTAAATTTGTTCCTAAAATCAAAGCTGACCACACAGCTCCTGAACCTAATCCAGAAACACCTCCAATTAAGGGCGAAAACGTTAGGGCAATAGCTATGTTACTCACAAAACCACTAGCAAGACCACTAAACCATAATATTGATAAAGTTGCCCCGAATTGATTTTGCCCTATAGTTTGGAAAAGTTGTTGTGAGAGATCTGCTAAGATTCCTGAACTTTCTAAACCTCCAACAACAAACATAAAACCTGAAATAAAAAATATTGTTTCCCAATCTAGTTTTTTGAAAATTTCTGCTGGATCTGCACCACTAAGAGATAAAGC
>JARRMA010000192.1:0-1484 GCA_037386505.1 Candidatus Bathyarchaeota archaeon | reverse complement strand
GATAAAGCTAATACAGCACATCCCAAAGCTACTGCTTCTGCTCCAACTCCAAGATTTTCAAGAGTTAAGAAAAGCCCAATTAAAAGGATAAGAATTAAGATTGATCGATAAAATAACTTCTTATCTTCTACACTTTCCCATGGATTATAATCAGGTAATTCTTTTTTCTCTCCAAGTCTGGATCTGAAAAGCATATACAAAGCAAAAATTGTCAAACCCCAAAGTACAATTTCACAAATAGCTAAGTAACCAATAAATGTAGTAAAACTCAGTCCAGCTTCAAGACCGATTATCATGTTAGAAACTGAACCAATCAAAGTACTGGTTCCACCCAGATTTATCATTATCATCGCAGAAATAAAATATGGAACAGGATCGTACCGCAACAATTTAGTTATTGTAGCCATTGCAGCAGCAATAAGAAGCATTGCAGTAGGATCACTTAGAAATACTGAAACCACAGCCGAAATCAAACAAATAGAAATAAAAAGAAGAGTGGGATTTCCACCAGATATTTTAACAGCATATAAAGCCCCGAAACTAAATAATCCACTTCGTTCAGCGACCTCCACTACAATCATAACCCCTAACAAAAGAAAGATTAAACGGATGTCAATGAATCCCAAAGCTTTGTCATAGGTGAAAACCCCATAGAGGAGCCCAAACCATGCAGTAAGTAAAGCTCCAATAAGAGCACCGACAGATAAAGGAACGATCTTAGTTGCAGAAAGAAGAATCGTTAAAAGATAAACCAAGATGAAAATTATTTGAACTTCGTCCATCTTACTCCCTATTCTTCATTTTATCAGTCATTTTAGCCAGACCATCTGCAACAGATTCGGCTTTCCTTTCAACAATTCGATACAATATACGACCAATATCGTAAATTAAAATTAGAATCATTCCAAGAGCAATATATGTTGTAGCCATTGACAGAGGATCCTTAATACCAGGCTCTAAAGTGTTTATCAAAGGAAAAATAGCGGTTGTCACTAGAATAATTACAATGATAAATATAAGATCTCTAGCAGCTCTCTTAGGAGATCTCTCTTCTTTTATCCCCAATCTTTTAACAAATATATCAGTCAAAATGTCACTTAAAACCAATGCATCTGCTAAAGCTCGAATTAAGAAAATTGCGGTGAAGATTAATGCAATTGTACCGATTAAAGTACCTGCATTTATATTAAGACCAGGAAGATTAATACCTTCCATCGTATTAGGAACAAAAGTATTTATCAAATAGAATATAAAAGCCATTATTAGACTCATTGTCAACCTAGGAAATCGATTTCGAATTTCCTCACTAATCGGTTTTTCAACCAAGCATCTAGTCTCCTAATTTATTGTATGTTTATTGATTCGCAAATATTAACAGTATGGATAACTAAAAGGACAAATTATCAAAAAAGATAATGTCCAAACATTCGTATAATGATGTGGTAGAAATTATCGGATTTAATTAAAAAATTGAGAATAATTAA
>JARRMA010000191.1:3565-4916 GCA_037386505.1 Candidatus Bathyarchaeota archaeon | reverse complement strand
GAAAATTAGTGAAAGTCTTTTAGTAGTGGCTCCCTATCTAGATTCCAATTCGAGTGGAATTGTCTTAAAAACTATGGCATATCAAACACCTTTAATTACAACATCTGTCGGATCAATACCTGAGTATGTAAAGAACTCAGCGATCCTTGTTCCACCAAGGGATGAGAACAAACTTGCAGAAGGAATGCTTAGTTTGCTTATTAACAAAAATAAACGTGAGAATCTAGCAATAGAGGCACGCCAAAGAATAGAAAAAAATTACACTTGGAATAAGATAGCAATGCAAACCCACCATCTTTATGAACAGGTAATGTTGCAATGAACAAGAGAAAAATCGCCAACAAATGTCCATTGATCTAAAAATTATGCAACATTATTTTTTTATTGACTGGATTTTTCAATTTTTTTATCTACTGCTTATAGAATTACTATTTATTTTTAATATTTAATGTATTAATTATTCATCAAATAATCTTTTATTACTTGACCTGTTTGGCTTGGTGTTCCATTGAAATCATTTATGACTTGGTGTCTTCCTATTAGTCCCCATGACCATATGCACCATCCAGAAAAGCCATCTTCTTCAATAATGTCCATAAGATTTCTAAGAAATTCTTCTCCTCTAAATGTTGGATCTCCTACCAAATCGTTATTCGTGTTAAATTCCCCAATCCAAACTGGTTTATTATCATTTAATGGTGCATAATAATTCATGGATTGAAATCTTGATCTAATGTCTGTTTTAGAATATGCCATGTTTTCTTCCCATTTATCATCATGATAAATATGTGGTGAATAAATTATATTATCTCTACGAATTGGATATTCATCAAAGAATTGCAAACCCATTCGATTTGCTCCAAAATACCCTAAACTACCTGCTTCAACTATACAAATCGCATCGGGGTCAATTGATCTAACTGCATCAATAGCTTGTTCCATTTTATCTCTATAAAAGTCGTAGCTTTCAAGATAAAGAGGTTCATTTAGAAGATCATACAGAACATGATCTTCATTTTTTGTCATTGTGACAATATTTTTGATATGTTCAAAGTAATTTGTCCAATCTTTAGCTGACCATACACTTGTGTCTAGTGGATAGAGTTCCTCAATATTCTCATCATCAAGATGCATAACGCTGACAACTACATACATTTCGTTATCTTTTGCATGTTGAATCATGTCTAGGTAAATTTGACGAAAAGTTTGGTTTTGCCAATTATTGTATTTAATCGTCCAACTTGGAATAGTTATTCTAACAGTGTTAAATCCCCAATTCTTCATGAAGATAAATTGTTGGTTATTTATGGTTCCCTTATACCATTCACCTGCATACACGTTTGTTCCCTTC
>JARRMA010000191.1:0-3431 GCA_037386505.1 Candidatus Bathyarchaeota archaeon | reverse complement strand
AAAATTAACGAGTTCTGGGTATTCAATACTGCCTTTGGAAGATATGTTCACATATTTTTGGGCAGCAAAAGATGGTTGAATTATTAATATAACGATTAGAATACTAATTAGATAATATGTTATATTTCTTCGAACCATGTTTGACGCGACTCTATGATATATCGTGTATTAATATTTAATAAACATTATTAATCAATGAAATGAATCTGTTGATACTATTTTTAAAAAGTGATAAAGAAAATGAAGAATGCAACTAAATATATTTACAATTATTTTAGCCGTACCAAAACAAACAAAAAATATTATCGATATGACCTATTTATTAAAATTGAATGAAATTATTACAATACTCTTAAAAAATAAACTTGATGTACGCACTAACTTCAAAAATATTATCTTTTTTCTTAATAAAAATTCTAAAATGTTGTGATAATGATGAGAAATCAAATGGGTTTTGTCTTACTTGCAACTCTCTTATTGTATGTAGCAGTTGGCTTTAATATTCCTATTTTTAGACAAATAATTGGTTTTTTCTATATTTCTTTTATTCCAGGTTTTATTTTACTACGCTTATTTAAGTTAAAAGAATTAAAACATATAGAAGCATTTTTGTTTTCTGTTGGGTTAAGTATAGCCTTCCTAATGTTTATTGGATTTTTAATGAACTTTTTATATCCCATATTTGGAATTCAAAAACCATTGTCAACTATACCCTTAATATTGACAATTAGTGGAGTAGCTTTAACTATCTCACTTTTATGCTATTTCAGAAATAATAATTTTTCAATTTCACTGGGCACATCAATCAATAAGTATCTTTCAAAAATGATCTTTTTGCTGTCTATTCCTATATTATCAATTTTAGGTGCCTGGTATAACAACAATTTAATTTTAATTCTGATGATAGCAATAATTGCATTTTTAATTCTAGCGACAATATTGATTAAAGATTTCATGCCCCATCAATTATACCCTATACTCATAATTGTAATTGCTCTGTCATTATCATTTCATATGTCTTTGATCTCTGAATTCTTGACAGGATGGGATATCTTTCCTGAATATTATGTTTTTCAAATTACTAAAACGAATTCCTATTGGAATCCTAATCTTCTTTTCAATGATTTACAATTATCTAACTATAATGCAATGCTTAGTATAACCATTCTTCCAACAATTTTCTCAAATTTATTAAATATAACTGATGAATTGATGTTCAAAATCGTTTATGTATTGCTTTATTCATTAGTACCATTGACGCTTTATCGAGCATGGAAACCATCCATTGGAAAACCTGCCGCTTTTCTTTCCATTTTTTTCTTTATTTTTTCTCCAAAGTTTTACGATAATTTTGGAATGAGACAAATTATCGCAGAATTATTTCTTGCATTATTACTTTTTTTAATAATAAATAAGAAAATTGAAAACCGAAAACGTGGAATATTGTTGTTTATTTTTTCTGCTGCATTAGTTGTATCTCATTATTCAACATCATATATTTTCCTTTTTACAATTTCTTTTGCTTGGTTATATCAACTTATTTCGAAAAAATCTAGTATTAGTCGTAAAACTATAACTTTAGGTTTTATTCTGTTGTTTTTTGTTACAACCTTTTCTTGGTATACTTTTATTTCTTCTGCCCCTTCAAATTCTCTAGGAGAATTCATTAGAAACATTTGGAATTCTTTTTCCGCAGAGTTTTTTAGTTCAACTTCTAGAGGTGCAACATTGTATGAATTTACTAATCCGTTGCTTGCTCCTTCTTTTCTTCATCTGGTAGATAATATATTGGCTAAATTCCTGTATGTCTTTATTGTTATCGGTTTGTTAGGATTTTTTATTAATAAATTTAAAAACAAAGTAAGGAATTTTGATTTAGAGTATACTGGAATGATTCTGGCAAGTGCAATAATATTATTTGCTGTTATTTTAGTTCCTCGGTTTGGTCCTGGTTTAAACGCTGCTAGATTCTTCCATTTATCTTTATTCTTTTTGGCTCCAATATGCGTTCTAGGCGGAAAAACATTTTTCAAATGGATAAAAGGATTGGCTATTTTGATTTCTGGAAAAGGTGCTAGGCTAGGTCGGTATAAACCGATATCTTTTGTCTGTATTATGTTTGTTATAATCTTTTTATTTAAAATTGGTTTTATCTTCGAGATAACCGGTGATGTTCCAATATCTCCATCTTTAAGTAAAACAAGAATACAAATGAGTAATGATATAGACTTAAAAACAATCTATTATGATTTCTATGTTTCAAAACAAGAAGTGAATAGTGCTATTTGGTTATCTGAAGTAAATGAGGAAAATTCGAAAATATATGCTGATGACATTTCCAAATTGAAGCTTCTATTAGGTTATGGTATGATTCCTTTCGATCGAATATATTCTTTAAATCCTAATGTAACTTTAGATTCTTATGGATACATATTCTTGCGGAATGAGAATGTAATTGATGGACAATTGAGAATTTCAAACTATTCCCTTGAAAGAACTGAAACTATAGATATAAATGAGGTTGAATTTCTTTTCAATGATGCTAATAAAATTTATACGAATGGTTTTAGCCAAGTTTATCAGGAGAATAAGTAAATATAACGTTTTCATAAATAGAAAAAGTGTATTTTTAAATTAAGAATTACTAAACCGATCAATAAACTGCATTCATACTCGTATTATTAAATTAAAACATTAGTTAGGGTGCTAAATTATTTATGGTCACTAAAAAATTATGTCATCCGATCGTATCCATTGTTGTATGTACAAGAAATCGTGTGAAATTACTGAAAAGATGTATTGATTCTTTGTTAAGTCTGGATTATCCAAAATCAAATTTTGAGATCATTCTTGTAGATAATAATTCTGAGGATGAGACTAAACAATTTTTGTTTAATAATTATCCCAATATCAAGTATGTGTTTGAGAATAATATTGGAATACCATATGCTAGAAATGCAGGTGTAAATAATGCAAACGGATCTATAATTGCATTTATTGATGATGATTGTGTACCTGAAAAAAACTGGTTGAAAGAACTTATTAAAGGTTTTAAATCTGATAAAATAATTGGTGTTGGAGGTCCAACATATCCTTTTTCGAAAAAAGTTTCAAATAAGAATTTTGTGGATCCAATTCTTGGAACTTTTGATGGGGGTTCCCAAGAACGTTATATTAATTATATTGGTACTGGTAATTCGGCTTTTAGGTGTGAAGCCTTTAATTTATCTCATTTTGATGTAAATTTGAAACGATTTGAGGATGTACTTTTTTGTCTTACTCTTCGTCAATTTGGTTACAAAATTTTGTATGTTCCATCTGCTATAATTTATGCAACGACGTCATCAAATCGATTTGGAATAAAACCGATTATTAAAAGAGCATTTGATGATGGATTAAGTTATGCTTATCTCAATTTTCAAATTCGAAAC
>JARRMA010000190.1:0-6651 GCA_037386505.1 Candidatus Bathyarchaeota archaeon | reverse complement strand
CGTCTCAAATAGCAGGCTTCTTAGATAAAGAAACTAGCATGCTCAAGAATATGGTTGAGAAAATCAAGAAAACAAACGCGAACGTTTTGATAAGCCAGAAGGGAATAGATGATATGGCTCAATATTTCCTCGCAAAAGAAGGAATAATGGCAGTTGTCCGCGCAAAAGAGTCTGATATGAAAAAGCTTTCTAGAGCAACAGATGGCAAAGTTGTTACAAACTTAGATGATATTAGACCGGAAGATTTGGGATACGCTAAGCTTGTGGAAGAACGAAAGATAGGTGATGATAAGATGGTTTTCGTTGAGGGCTGTAGGAATCCTAAATCGGTTTCAATTCTGATACGTGCCGGTTTAGAGCGAATGGTGGACGAGGCAGAACGTATTATGCATGATGTCTTGTCAGTTATTGCTGACATATACAAGAAGAATAAGGTCATTGCAGGTGGGGGAGCCACTGAGACCGAAATAGCTAGGCAACTACGAGAGTATGCTGTTCAGATCGGTGGCAGAGAACAATTGGCAGTTGAGGCTTTTGCGAAATCATTAGAAATAATTCCAAAAACATTGGCCGAGAATACAGGTTTAGAACAAATTGATATCCTGGTCAACCTGAGATCTGTGCATGAGAAATCAAAAGGGTATTCATTTGGTGTTGATGTTTTCAGTGGTGAAATTGTTGACATGCTTAAGAAAGGAGTTATCGAGCCGTTGAATGTTAAGGAACAAGCAATCAAATCAGCTTCAGAGGCGTCAACTATGATTTTGAGGATTGATGATGTGATATCTGGCGGAAAGACTGAAGCACCTGGCGGTTCAAGCGGAATGCCTCCAGAATACTAACGAGCCCTTGGAAT
This sequence comes from Candidatus Bathyarchaeota archaeon, assembly GCA_037386505.1. Lineage (GTDB taxonomy): Archaea > Thermoproteota > Bathyarchaeia > Bathyarchaeales > Bathyarchaeaceae > Bathyarchaeum. The sequence goes on along the minus strand of JARRMA010000190.1, from coordinate 5,795 downwards.
ATGATTGAAACTTTGCTTTTGTGCGCCCGTCCTTGTTCTGCGTGGTGGGATTGCGGGGATTTGGACAGGGACAAATGTTGACATCAACCGCAGAAAATCTCATAAGACATTTTCTAGTTAAGAACTGCTTAAATATGCTATACATATTCTCATAATAGGAACTAACGAATGCCATGAGAATGAAAATGTCACGGGATAGAGGACGTCGCCATGGCATGTATCATGGATCTGCAGATTTTACCGCTCTGGAGTATATCTATCGCATTTCAATAAAGTATGACCTTGATTCAAATGATTTTTTTAGTAGTTTCGTTGAAGCCTGGCAATCTCAAGAATCTAAATGTGAGAGCCTTTTGATTGAATGCCGTGAAAAGACAAGAGATTACGCTATTTTTCTTATAACTAAAAGTTTTAATGTAGTTGCCCAATTTCAACTGCCAAATCATATCCTTCACGAAACCAATTCGCTGAAAAAATTTATTTCTGAAAATGGTTTGAAACAAAAGAAAAATACTAAGGTTAACGCACACAATCCCTCAATCAGAGAATTGAAAGTTGGAATGAAACGTATTAACTTGATAGGAACAATAACTGAAATATCAAAATCGAACACAGTTTTTACTAGATTCGGAGAAGCAAATAACGTGGCAAATGCAAAGCTAACTGATGAAACCGGATTTATTCAACTTCCTTTATGGAATCAAAAGATACAAACAGTAGCTCCCGGAGATCTAGTACAAATTGAAAATGCTTCGGTTGCATACTACAGAGGCACACTTCAATTAAGACTTCGTGGAAGAGACCAATTGAAGATTATTAACAAAGGTAATCCAATAAAGCAATCAAAAAAAGAACAAAAATGTTGATGAACTCATGAAAAGAGGCAAAAGAGCTGCAAAAAACAGGCGTAACATATACGCTAGAAAATGCCCTGTTGAAGTTGGAAATGAATACGAAGTCCATATAACAGACATGACTCCTATGGGTACAAATTTGATATTATAAAGAAGTTAGGAGGCTTAATCTGGGGTGAAGTGGGAGTTTATTGTTCTTGCGTTGAAGACCAAGATTCATGTTAATCGTTCGGATAGGGAAAAAAATCCTACGATACAAAATGTTCAAAATAAATTGAACGAGTTGGGAGAAGAAGGCTGGGATTTGGTGAGCGTACAAAATGTTCGTCTAGAAACGGGAAGTTTGTTTACTGTAGCATACCTCAAACGGGAAAAACCATAACGCATATTTCTTTTCCAAATCTAAATGTGCACGCGCACAAATCTTTGTATAAAATGTCAAAGGATTTTTCAAGGCTGCGATGCTTTTGTTTAATGCTTTTGTTCATTATCTAGCTTTTTCAAGAGTTTGTCAAGGATTTTCTCTTTTGTTCTAAATTCTTGTTCTGAAATCTCCTGTCCCATGGGGCATAAATCATCAACTATTGCGCCTTCATTTGCCAGATATACAACAGGATAGAGGTAACATCCCACCGGTCTAACCTCATATATTTTGCATTTCCCATTAGCGCGATTGTAGAAATAGCAATATCCATTAACGTTTCTAAGCTGAGTCACACCATCATTTTTAACTGAAAATTCTTTTAAGTGGTAACCCTTCCTCTCTAACCGTTCAATATCCTCGCTTGAAAGCTCCATCATCGTTTCTTTACAACAAATACCACAATTTGAGCAACGCACGCCAGGTTGACCTCCACACGACACACCAAAAGACGAACAAGTCATAGCCATTTGCATTTGGGGCTAAACTTTGACATAAGCTTCTGCATATCCTTGGATAACTTCTAAATGTAATACCGATGGTCAGTGGTCTTCTTTATACTACCAAGAAAGCTTCCGGCAAAATAGTCTAGCCAGCACTCTTCTTGAAAATCAAGTTGAGCCTCTTTCAACGTTACAGCAGTCTCCACTGAAAATGCACTTACTTTCTCAAATTTTCGAATAAGCCTCTGCTTCATCTTATATTGTACTCCAGACATTGACAACTTCTACCTACTTCCTCCTTTATCTAATTCTTCAGAAGAACACTCAAATAACAGGTAAATAACGACAAACTTTTCTTGTCGGGATTAACCAAGAGAATTCTACACATTAATTTGTACTGCACAGGTGCATATATACCATTTGGGGAATTTATGCGAAAGAAGACTAAAAATTGGAAAAACTTCTAAAAGTGATGAAGATTTTTGCACTTCCACCTTGTCCAAGAGAAAGAGATGGAATTCAAATGAACCAATCATAATTAGAAGGCACATCTTTATAAGCAAGCTCGATATTGGAATCTTGGATTAGTTTTTTGAAGATGCTAGTTCTTTAATTGAATTGGAGGTGCGAAAGCTATGTCTTATGGAAGACCACGAGAAATGCACAATGTAGTTTGTGCTGAATGTGGACAAGAATGTCAAGTTCCGTTCAAACCTGACCAGAACAGACCTGTATACTGCAGAGAATGTTACAGTAAAAAAAGACCCGCTAGAAGTAGATATTAAACTAGTTAGCAGGTTCAATTTGTAAAATGTGTTATTTTTTACACAACTTTTTTCTTTCTAAGAAGTTAATCAATCGTAATAAACTTGAATTCCTAATTGGATTTTCAGAAAAGAAAATTAAAAATGCTCTGCTTACTCAGGATAGATAATGGCTAGAGCTTCATATAACAGTAGCTTAATATGCTACATATCTGTTCAATTAGCATGTAGGATTCTTGTCCTGAATATTGGTGAAAAACACATTTTACCTTTTTCTTTGACCATTCTACTAAAAGATATCAAGTGAAAATTATGAAATTAAGTAATACAGAATTAAATGGATCACCCCCATGTTGGATTAATGGCCAAGATAAAGATCCTGCGCTAAAAGTAGAATTAGTACCTGTTTTTGACGCGTCAATTATGATACAAAATGTTGTGGCATGTGCTACATTGAATCAGAAGTTTGACCTTAATGCAATTGTACGTGGGAACCCCTTAGTTGATTATCGTCCAGAAAAGTTCCCAGGATTAGTTTTCAGATTAAAAAGACCCCGAACTGCGATCTTAATTTTTAGAACTGGAAAGATGGTTTGCACTGGAGCTAAGTCTGAAAAAGAAGCATCGAAAGCAATAAACAAGGTTTTGAAGGAACTTAAGACAAATGGCATAATCATCCCTGGCAAACCAGAAATTAAAATAGTTAACATTGTTGCTTCAGCCAATCTTCTTGGGAAAATAGAGTTGGAAGATGTTGCCTACGCTCTCAAAAAAACTATGTATGAGCCAGAACAGTTTCCTGGTCTCATCTACCGAATGGATAACCCAAAAGTTGTAATTCTCATCTTTGCAACAGGAAAACTTGTTTGCACAGGAGCCAAAAAAGAGGTAGAAATCTACGAAGCAGTTGAAAACCTTCGTCTACAATTGCAAAAAAACGATTTGATATATTAACAGGTGGGTAACAGAATTTCAACACATAGAAAATGTCCGACCTGTAAACAATACATCAGCTTAAACCAGTCTTAGTGGACCTTGGGTGCAGGACTACCTAGAGCCTGCCCTTGGTGTAATAAGTAAATAATTAAAACAGAATATAGAAACAGAAAACATTTCCATTAAGAACCGTATTCCAAACACCACCCCTGTCTTAAAAAATGGTGATGTTCTGAAAAATGGATAATGCATACGAATTGCTAAAATGCTTTGTATTATATTCAAATAAGTTCAACTAACACACGCACAAATCATAGTTGAGAATCACTCATGTAGATTACCTCTATCAAATCTAAGATTCTCTGCCTCAGTTTTTCTTGAGAAACGGTCCATTTGTCTAAGTTATCCCAACTTTCGTCCGTGGCTTTGGCGTAATCTTGGGTGGAGAGTTCATTTATTTGGCGCTCTTTAGAAGTCCATCCGCTTGAATAATTTTTAGTTTGCTGAAATAATTCAACCACCATTTTACTCAAGGTAGTAATTCTTTTCGCTGTTGAGAGATTATGTTTTTTTGAATAATCCGCGATTATTAAAAGACGTTTCAGTGTGTTCCAGTAATTTTCTGCTTCTCCAAACCAATCGTGAAGGGACGCAAAACAGTCTCTATCACCATAAAGCATCTCTAACTCTTAGAATGTTGAACTCAAAGAGTTAAAATCTGTTATGTTACATTTCCGGGGTTAGCTTGTTCAACTATTTTAACAAAAGTATGCTTCTTTGATGCCCAAGGAGTTGTGGTTTTTTTGTAAGTTTTGACTAGCCCTGCATTTTTAAGGTTTGGAATTGCACCCCACATCATTTTGGGAATGTTAGAAACCTTTACTTCACCCTGCTCTTTAATGTAGGAGTACGTTTTCTTTTCAAACTTGGTAATTTTTATTAACATTTATTTCCCTCCTAGTCATTTATAACTCCAACGCTGAAATTAGGTGCAAAGCACCAGTTCAATTCGCGTGGTTTATTCTTGCTTTCTAAGGTCACACCGATCCTCTTTTGCGTGACCTTTTTCACGATAGAAAATTAGTTGACCACAGTAAGGACATTTTTGTAACAATTAGTCCAACCTGCAGTAATATGGGATAGAAGCATATTAAGGGTTTGCATATTGAAAGTAATCTCTTTAAAGAAAAAATAAAAAAGGGTGAATAACTCCAGAAATAAGTTCACAAATGTGATAAATAATCGAACAAAATAATCAGAACACTTAGCATATTGTTTTGTTGATCTGAATATTCTATTTAGCAAATTCACTAGTTCCTAATTGGTTTATGATTTAGAAGTTAAAAAATGCTCTGGATCAGACAGATTGCCACCACAATAACGTATTTCATCTCCACACTGGAGATATCCCCCGTTAGACTATTTTCCTGCAAACTCCCTTTTTTAAAGTATCTGAGTTTTAAAAATTTGATTAGAAATCAAAATGTTTATAGACTTCGATTTTATGTTCAAGTAGATTCTAACATTTAATTTAACTATTTTAAGGTGAATTATATGAAACGAAAAGCAACAATTGCCCTTGTAGCTCATGATAATAAGAAAGAAGACATTGCAGAATGGGCTTATTTTAACAGGGGAACTTTGTCTAATCATAATTTATGCGCAACTGGTTCGACTGGAAAAATGATTATTGAAAAAACAAGATTATGCGTTAATCTTCTAAAAAGTGGTCCCTTTGGAGGAGATATGGAACTTGGTGGCTTGATTGCAAATGATAAGCTAGATTATTTGATTTTCTTTTGGGATCCCCTTATGACTCAACCTCATGATGTTGATGTTAAGGCGCTTCTTAGAATGGCAGTAGTTTATAATGTTCCAACCGCTTGTAACCGAGCTACTGCTGATCTGATCATTTCTAGTCCACTATTTCATGATGAAGACTATAAACCCAATAAAATAAAATAAAGTTTAATCCAATCATTTTCTAGAAATTGATAGAAACTAAATTTAGACTCAAATGCGCGATTAGATATCTATAGTAAAAGAATGATACTTCACCCGATACACTGAATTGAATCTCGCACACTCCCGTCTGTTTTTAAGTTGGGGGGTTAAAGTTTTAACAAAAGCAATACAGCTTAACCTAAAATTAATTTTATAGGGATATTATAAACTGTAGGCGGTTAACCAGTTCTTTGTAGCGGTTTCTTATTGTTACTTCTGTTACTTGTGCAATCTCTGCAACCTCTCTTTGCGTTCTTCTTTCTCCAATTAAAACAGAAGCAATATAGCTAGCTGCTGCAGCCATACCTGCAGGTCCTCTACCTGAAGTAAGCTTTAGTTCTTTGGCTACAAAAAGAATCTTATGGGCAATCTC
>JARRMA010000189.1:0-7448 GCA_037386505.1 Candidatus Bathyarchaeota archaeon | reverse complement strand
CGATTCTTAGAAATATTCAAAGAAGCTGGTTTCGATTTTTACGAAATAGATCCTAACATTTTTGCACCTGCGATAGTTGTAATAAACAATTTAAGAACAGGAAATATCTTCAAAGCTGGCAATCTAGACGTTAGTGTTTTAAAAGGATCTTTTGGACTTTAATCTTCTATATTAATGTTCTATACTTTTACTTAATTTTTGTATTTAATTTAATATTTTAAGACAAGACTTGTTTCATAAGATATTTTAATTGGATAAAATTATATAGCATGTTCTGATAATTAACAATGTAGTTTAATAAATAAACTGTAGAAAAATAGAACACTTTATAACAACGTTATAATATTTATTTTGACAGAAAAAGGAGAAGAAAAATAAATGATACATAGACTAATAAAAAGAAACAAAATAGGAATTTTACTGACAACATTTTTAACATTAAGCATACTTTTTTCTAGCATTCTTTTAGTGAATGCAGATCCTGGGGGTACAGGTAAATTTCTTACAATCAATTTCGTTGATGACGAAGGTACAACAATTACTTCAGGCGTAGTAGATGTAACTAAATCTTCAGGTCAGGGGTTCACCTTTGATGCCGCATATCAAGATTTAGCGGACAACACTCAACAGATGGCGGCGGGTACTGTTAAATTAGAAGCGATACCGGATGAAGGTTGGGATTTCATCAGATTCGAAGTAATCGAACCATACACAGAAATTCTTCCAGCAGATCCAGCCGATTCAAATGTAGCATATTTTAAAAATGTGAAATATGGTGAAATCAATGCAATATTTGAAAAAGTTGTTGAACAATATACTGTTACATTTTCTTCAGAAGGTCCAGGGAATTATAATGTGAATTATGAAGGGGTAGATGATCTCGAAAATCCTTCAGAGGTAACTGTCGATGGAGGAACTTTATTAAATATCTTTTTTGATCCTGATTCCGGTTATCATGTATCGGCTATTGTTGCAACTTACTTTGATGAATTTGGTGAGTTTGATTATGTTGAATATATAACCTTAGACTTAACAAATACTGAAAGTTATTCTTTTACAGTAGAATCTAATATGGATATTCACATAATTTTTGAAGTTGATGGAATAGCATTTGTTCCGGCAAATAGTAATAATGTTAACGTTTTCTTAAGTTCACAAGTAGGAGTTGAAGGAATTAATACTAATCAATATAATTCTTTTTTCGCTGGAGCTGATCTTCTTGGCAATACCAATTTATTCTTTGAAACTGATATTATTGTTTGGCAAATAAATACAAATGTTACAGTTACTGATGATGGAGTTGTTGTTGTATTCCATTATGAAGATGAGGATATACCTGACAAAAATAATGACGGCCAAATAAATGAACTCGATGAGTTGCTTCTTAAACTTTGGAAAACTCCTTCTTTAGTTGGTGATGTAAATAATGACGGTATTGTCAATGGTAAAGATGATTCTATTGTAGCTAATGCAGTCAATACAAATCAACAACCAGGGTGGTATGATCCATTTCTTGATGTTAATAACGATGGTTATGTTGATAATGAAGATTTGAATCTGATCAATCAAAATAAGGGAAATACTATTGATCTTTCAGCTGAAATCGATGTTACAGGGTATGTAGATCCAGTATATAATCTAATTTATAGTATATCTCTAACTGGAGATAATTTTTCTATATTTAGATGCCGATAGATTACAGAAAATATACAAATTCCCTTTTCCTTTTTTTCTTGAAATTTATATTAATTAATATATATTAGTAATGTTGTTTTGAAGGTAAATGAAGATAAGTTAAGAACTTGCTTTCAATAAACATAGATTGATAGTGATTTTTAATGGTTAGTTGGGACCTTGATTCCATAATTAATAAGGCAAAAGAGCAAGAAGAAAAATTTGGATGGCTCTATGCCGCTTGGTCCTACGAACATGCAATTGCTTTTAGTCAAGAAGGGAACAGCTTTATTGCAGAAACCTCACAAAAAGTAGGTTTTTGTTACAAATTAGCAGCTAGACAATCAGAGAACAAAGAAGAATTTAAAAAACTACAATCATTAGCTGTAGAAGCCTACAAAGATTCTGCCAAAAAAGCTCTAGATCAATTCCAGAAAAATAAAAACAATTTATACATAGGAATAGCCCAGAATTTAATACTCGAATGTATTTGGGAACAGCTTAGAATTGCACCTACTGAAAAAGATAAGCATGCTCTAATTCAAGAAGCTGTTCAATTATGTACTGAAGCGATCTCTATTCTATCAGAAAATGGAGATCCATATCAATTACTTAATTCATACTACTTATCTAGTCTTCACCATTGGTATGCTGCAAATATAAGTGATAGCGAAAACGCTTGTAACACACTGGCAAAAATAAGCCTTGAATATGCTGAAAAAGCAATGGAAATTTCGAAAGAACTTGAAAATCCATATTCAAAAGCAAACTCTCTTTTTTCAGCAACATTGAGTCATCTCTTTTTTACAGATAAAACAAATATTACACTTAATTATGCACAAGAAATGTTAAAGCAAGGAAAAATCGTTAACGATAATTATTTAGAAGGAATTTCATATTATCTTCTCGCTTTAGGAACCGATGATCTAGTTCCAATCGAATCAAATCCTGACAAAAAGAAAGAATATTGTGAAGAAATAATTCAATATGCAGAAGATGGAATAAAATACCTTGAAAAGATTAGACAAGACGATTATTTATCGGACACATATATGGTTTACACTCAAAGTTTATCGACATTAGCAAAAGAATTTGCTACAAATCCAATAGAAAAACTCGAATTCTCCAAAAAAGCTGTTGATATCGCTCAAAAAGGTCTTGAACATGCAATAAATTCATTTTCCCCAGATACTATGGCAGAAAGTTATCATTCACTTAGTAAAGCATTACAATATCATTCCATGTTAGTTTATACGAATTTAGAAAAAAAGAGAATTCTAAAACAAGCTTTAGAATACAGAAATCAATATATCAAAATAATAGAAAAAGCTCTTCCTTCAAATTATTGGATTCTTGGACTTGGAAAGATTTATGCTGCACAAATAAAAACTGAACTTGCAGATATAGAGAATGAAATAACTGAAAAAGTTACTCTTCTAAAAGAAGCCGCATCGTATTTAGAGGAAGGATTAATTTATTGCGAAAAATGGATAACCCACAGATCTGAGACAACATTAATCGCGACAACTGCAATATTCAAAAATCTATATGGAAGATTGTTAGAAAATCTCTATTATCTAATTGAAGATGAAACTTACCTTCGAAAAGCAAACGCAGTTTTCGAAGATACTGTAAAAAAGTTTGAAAAAATCAATTCTCCAAATAGAGTGGCTGAAACATATTGGAGAATTGCCCGCAATTTGGACCTTTTACGAGAAAGACAATCTTCTTCAAAAAATTTTTTAAAGGCTTCCAAAAAATATGAAGAAACTGCTCAACAAATGCCTACTTTTTCTGATTTTTTTATTGATTACTCCCTATATATGAAAGCTTGGAGTGAAGTAGAGAAAGCAAAAAATGCTCATGATTTAAGACAAAATGCTTTAGCTATGAAACATTACAGGAAAACAGCTGAGATATTGAAGCAATCAAAAGAATGGAGTTTTCTTTCCTCTAATTTTCTTGCATGGGCTTATCTAGAACGTGCAGAATTTCAAAGTAGAAAAGAAAGAAGTGAAGAAGCTCGAGAATTTTTTGAGAAAGCAAATAAATGTTTCAGAGAATCTAAGAATTATCTTCAAGTTTACATTAATCGAATAGAAAATCGTGAAGAATATCAAGTAATTAAAAATCTAATGGATGTTTCTGATCTTAGAGCTGCTTATTGTTTTGGGCGAATTGCCATTGAAGAAGCAAGAGTATTTGAAAAACAAGGAAACAGTGTCGCTGGATCAGAGAAATACGGTTTTGCAGCCGAAACTTTTCAAAGTATAAGTGAGAACGGATCTGAGCAAATCCAAAAAGAACTCCAACCAATAATATATCTATGTTTAGCATGGCAAAAAATGAGAGTAGCTGAAACAAAAAGTTCTCCAAAAATATATGGAGAAGCTGCAAAGCTTTTTCAAAAAGCATGTGAAAATGCAATTGACCAATCTATGAGTATACTTGCATTAGCTCACAGTAACTTCTGTAGGGCTCTAGAAGCAGGAACTGATTTTGAAACTTCTAGAGATATTAAAAAATATACCGAAGCAAAAAGATTCTTAGAAATTGCTGCTAGTAATTATCTTAAAGCAGGACATAAGAAAGCAGCTGAATATGCCAATGGAACACAACGTCTTTTTGATGCTTATGTTTATATCGAAAATGCAAAGATGGAATTAGATCCAGAGAAAAAAACAAAATATTATGGCATAGCTGAAAAAGTATTACAATATTCAGCTTTATCATACAATAATGCTCAACATCCTGAAAAAACCAAGCAAATAAAAGAACTTCTCGAAAAAATCAAAGAAGAAAAAGAACTTGCAGTAATGTTAACTGAAATTTTACAAGCACCATCAATTATTTCTTCAACTGAAAACTTTGTAACTCCAACACCATATGAGGAAAATGCAGTAGGTTTAGAAAAATTTGAAGGCGCAAATATTCAAGCAACAGTATCCCAAACTCAACAAGCCAAGTCTGAAGAGAATTTTAATCTAGAAATTTCCGTTGCGAATGTTGGAAAACAGCCGATCCAAATTTCAAAAATAAGTGAAATAATTCCCCAAGGATTTGAATTAGTGGAAAAACCTGAATTTAGTTTAATTGAAGATAATTCAATCAATATGAAGAATAAACTTCTTGATCCAATGGCAACTGAAGAGATCAATTTAGTTTTAAAATCATCCAATGTCGGATCCTTTGAGATTAAACCAACAATCATTTACATTAATGAAAATGGTAATCAGCTATCATATCAAACAGAATCCACAGAAATTGAGATTTCAGCTGTATCTGTTTTAAGTCGTATTTCTACTGGTTACAATGAATTGGATAAACTGTTATTTGGGGGAATTCCTGAAACTTATCCTGTTATTTTAACTGCACCCTTTTGTGAAGAGAGAGATCTGCTAATAAAGCGATTTCTGAAAGAAGGAATTGATCGAGACGAAATTGTATTTTATTTTACTGTAAAACAAAATGAGTTAGTCCATTTTGCAGAAGATCCAAATTCAAACGTAAATGTGTTTTTATTTAATCCTTTCAAAGATAAAAATTTGAAAGTGTCTCCAAACATTTTTCAACTTAAAGGAATAGAGAAATTAACAGCTATTAGTATTGCTTTAACAACTGCTTTACGAAAACGACAAAATTCTGATCATAAAGGAAAACGAGTCTGTATCGAAATTGTATCAGATGTATTGTTACAACATAATGCTGTAACAACGAGAAGATGGCTAACTGGTATATTAAATGAATTACAGAATAATGGTTTTACTACTTTGGCTGTTATGAATCCTTTGATGCATTCTCCTCAAGATGTACATGCGATTTTGGGTCTTTTTGATGATGCGATTTTGGGTCTTTTTGATGGAGAAATTTCATTAGAGGACAGAAAAACCACTAGAGGAAATCAAAAAGTATTAAAAATTAATCGAATGTACAACCAAAAATATCTATCAGATGAATTACATATCAATAAAGATAAATTATTCTTTTCTTTTGCCGAAACTAAAATTGGTACTAATTTAATATCTACTGGTTCTGAAGAATTAGACAAATTATTGATAGGGGGAATTCCTGAAACTTATCCTGTTATTTTAACTGCACCATTTTGTGATGAAAGAGATCTATTAATTCGACAATTTCTTGAAGAGGGTTTAAAGAAAGGGGATACTGTCTTTTACATATGTACAGAAACAACAGGCTTAGAAAATCAAATAATGAAATATCAAAATACATTTTTCATTATAATCTGTAATCCACAAGCTGACATGTTTCTAAAAGATTCAAGTAATGTTTTCAAATTAAAAAAAGGAGTTATGAATTTAACAGAAATTAACATTGCTTTATCAAGTGCAATTCGTAAAATACCCGATTCATCGAATGGTTCTTGTAGAAATGCGATTTTGGGTCTTTTTGATGGAGAAATTTCATTAGAGGACAGAAAAACCACTAGAGGAAATCAAAAAGTATTAAAAATTAATCGAATGTACAACCAAAAATATCTATCAGATGAAGTTCAAATAAAAAAGAAGAAATAAAAAATAAAAATTTAAGTTGAACTCTAATTTTTTCTTTAATTTTTTGATAATTATGCTTCAAATAAAGTTAGATCTGGAAAGATCTCTATTCCTGTGTCATCAATTCTATAGGGTACTAAATTTGAATTAGTTTTAGTTCCTCTCATCTTTACTACTTGTAATGCTCTTGAAGTTGTTCCAGAAGAAAATAATGTTTGCATCATAATCACTCCATGTGATTGGTATTCTTCAACTGAAACTTCACGATCTAAACTTAGATGACCTAATTCTGTAGTTATAAGCGTAGTAATTTTCAAATCAGATAAAGATTCAATTAAATCTACAATTGCCACTCGTCTTTCAGTTGGATCAGGAAATCTTTGAAAAAGTGTTGCAAGTGTATCAAGTACAACTCTTTTTGCATTTATTTCATCTATCAAAGTTTCCATTTTTTCAACTAATTTATCAATTTGAAGTTGTTTTCCTCTCAAGCTTTGTTCTTCTAAGTGCATTCTTTCTCTAAGCATGGCTGCTCTCGGCATTTTGGTGGCGTCCAAAAAAGTGAATTTTTTATCTTTTTCTGCTTGGGCGAAATCCCAACCAAAATTTATCATTTCTGAATAAAAGTGTTCTTTTGTTTCATCAATACTAACAAAAATGCCATTTTCGTTGTAATCTGAAATTCCTTTGTAAAGAAATTGAGAAGCAAGAGTAGTTTTTCCTGAACCTGGTCCTCCGATGACTAGAACAACTCTGCTTTCAGGGATTCCTCCATTTAGTAATTCGTCTAAACCTGGTACACCAGTTGGCAATAATTTAGTCACAGTAATTTACCTCTATTACACAAAAATTGTATGCTTATTTAAGAATTATGCGTATCTTACATAGCATGCGTGCGCATAAAAACGCTTAGTGCGATCTCATACAAGCTACTAAATGATTATTGCCCTTATCAATCAACTTCTGAGGTTTCTCTTTGCATTTATGTTCTTTAGCAAATTTACATCTAGGTTCAAATCTACAACCTTTTGGTGGGTTAATTGGACTTGGAACTTCCCCAACTAATTCGGTTTTCTCTTTTTTTGTCATTTTTGGATCTGGTATTGGAATTGCAGAAATCAAAGCTTGAGTGTACGGATGAAGCGGAGAATCAAAAAGTTCATCTGTGTCAGCGATTTCAACAAATTTTCCTAAATACATTACTGCTACGCGATCACAAATATGTCTTACAGTGCTCAGATCATGGGAAATATATAGATAAGT
>JARRMA010000188.1:0-3498 GCA_037386505.1 Candidatus Bathyarchaeota archaeon | reverse complement strand
TCTGCTCGGAATGTTATTGTGTCTTTGTTTGTTAGGATTTCAATATCGTCTTTTTCAAATCCTGGTAGTTCAGCTCTTAGAAGATATTTGTCTCCTTTGTCTACTAGGTCGACTAATGCAGCTCTTACTGGCCAAGCTTGAGTTGCTGTTGGTGACCAAGTCCTCATTGGCAGAAAGGGCGACATTAAATCATCAAAAGATCTTCTGAAGTCATCGAAGATGGAATCAAACCCTCTTGAAAGATTTCCTTGTTCTGGTCTTGTTGAAATTCCTGTTTCTTCAGGAGATTCTACAGTTTCCTTTTTCTTAGATTTTTCACTCAAACTTAAACACCTCCAGTATACAACTAAAAGTATACAACAACATATTCACATAAAAATTTTTCGCACAAATTAGATCACACAAATGCGCGCGCGCATTCTTAATTTCCAATTTCATCAAGAGCATCAAGCATTGATAAAAGAACTGATTTAACCAATTGTTTGGTTTGACCAATCTGTTCTTTCGGGATTTCTCCGTTAATTAATTCCCGAAAAAGAGACAATAGCATATCATAGCTAGCTTTTTGAAATTCTTTGGGTAATTCACCTTCAGATTTATATTCGTTCAAAAGAGTCTCAGTCAGGATATTGCCTTTATTATCTCTTAATAACACACTAGCAAAATCATAGTAAAATGACTGAAATATCTTTTCAACCGTTTTTCAGGATTTAAAATAAAATCTTTGAAATAATTTTTGATATAAACATCTTTTTACTTGGTTAAAAATCTGTTTTTGTAAATTCTCAAGTTCTAAAGTGGAAAATGATGGAGATTTGTTGTGATCTAGATCACCAGGTCTTTCTGGCCGAGAAACCATGGAGGTCATTTAAAGGTTGGAAAGACACTATGATTGAATCAATTCAGCTCTCCATTATTCTTCTTTTTCCCAAAAAAGGATGGAATTAAGGGTTTCCAAAGATTTCTGGATGAACCATTTTAGCGATAGCCTCCAATGCATCCACTAGTCTTGGACCTGATCTAGAAATGATGTCCGCATTAATTTCATAAAGTGCATCATTCTGAACAGCAGTTATAGAATCCCATCCGGGTCTGTTTTCCACAGCTTCTAAGGTATCATAGAAGTTTCCCTCACCCATGTACATATCTGGAAAAAACATAACATCTGGATTTTTTGCGATAACTGCTTCAGAGCTTACAACTGGCCAACCTGTTAATGCATCGTGGAATACATTCTCTCCGCCTGCTAAAGCAATCAATTCATCAACAAATGTGGTCGGACCTGCACTCATAATTGGTTCGTTCCAAATTTCATGATATACTTTTGGAGTATCTGTTACACCTTCCAATTGATTGGTTATCAAATCTATTTTTTCTCTTATGTCTGCTACTAGTTGTCCAGCAATAGCATCGTTGCCTGTTGCTCGTCCCACTAAAAGTATGTCTTGTAGCATTCCATCGATGGATTTTGACTCGAGAACCAGTACATTGTAACCCAAATTCTTCAAGTTTTCAGCGACATCTTGACTTCCACTTAGTGATGCAAGAACTAAATCAGGTTCTAATGCAACAATTGGCTCAGTTGAAGGCCCATAGTAACTTCCGATGCTAGTTAGATTACCTGCTTCTATCCATTCTGTGAAATTATATGGATAGTCGCAATAATCAGTAACACCGACAACATTTTCACCTGCTCCAACGGCAAATAATATTTCAGTATTGCTGGGAGCCAATGAAACGATTCTTTCTGGAGGTGAATCTAAAATAATTACATTTCCCAAAGAATCTACTAAAGTAACATGCTGAAACTCAGTAATCAATCCTTGTTGTTCCGAAATTGTATCTTGGTAAACTCCAATCTGTTCTTCCAATGTGTCGAGAGTAGATTTTGCTTCATTAATTGATGCCATTTCATTATCAAGGTCATTAATTGTCACTTTCAGATCATTAACAGAATTTCCTAAATCATCAATTTGTCCTTGAAAATTAACAATACCATAAACGGATATCGCCAAGGATAGTAGAGACAATACTAAAATTATTGAAAATAAATTTTTATTCATTTTTACTTCCCCATAGGATGGATTATCCATCCATTTTGTATAAATATTTTTCGCCAAAAAAATTTCAGTAAGGATAAATGTATTCTAGTTCTTCAACTCTTTAGGAATATATGGGCAAGCTGGATCTGAATTGAATGCACTTCCTGTAATGAAAAGTGCTCGTGCTCTGCAACCGCCACAAATGCTCTTATACTCGCAAAGACCACATTTGCCTTTTAGATTATTTCTATCTGCTAGCATATTTAGAAATTTAGATTTTCTGAGATTTGTCCAAATTTCAGTTAAATTGTCTTTTTTGATGTTGCCAAGGCTTAAATTGAGAGGACCACAAGCATAAATGGTTCCGTCGTCGAGTATTTCAAGCCAATCATTTGATTCTAAATTATTACATGCGCTACAAGTGGTCTTCAAATTAAGAGTCGGTTCCTTAGTTTTCAGTATTCTATTATAAAACATATCATAAGGTACAAGAGAAATCTTATCACCTAGCTCCTTGCTAAGGTCATAAATCTGATTTAATTCTTGGTCACGTTCTAATGGGGATGGTTCTAATGGACCTAGAACATCTCTTTGTTCAGACCTGCAAATGGGTTGAGGAATTAATGAAGCAAAGTGGAAACTTCTAGCGCCTAATTCTTTTGATAGATATACAATTTCTTTTATTCTATTTACTAGATACTTTGTGTTTACAAAACTTATTGCAAACGGTATATCTTTTTTTGCACAAATCTTTGCAGCTTTGATGCTTTTTTCATAAATTCCATCTCCACGTAATTTTATGTCAATATCCTTTGGTCCTGCAAGGGTAATGATTACCATAGCAACTGTGTCTTTAAATTTTTCAGCAATTTCTGAGCTGAAGATTTCTCCTGTAATTTTTACATAGGGTGATAATCCCAGCTCATTACAATGATTAATTAGTTCCAAGAAATCTTTTCTAATTAGAGGTTCCCCTGTTATTCCTGCACCTGTGATAAAGAAATTATCAACTCCATAGTCTTTTACTTTTTGAAGAAGTTGTTTTGCCTCTTCTGTGTTTAATTCCATTGGATGGGGTTTTCCGTCACCTAAATAAAAAGAACATTTTTCGTTATAGGCTCTTGTGCACGACCATATTAGATGATCTAAATTTGCCATTTTTCTAACCGCTTATCAGGATGGTTTATCCATCCATAAAAGATTTGTGATACAATCTTTGTTTATCGCTATGATGTCGAGTATATCCATTTTATCTTTTGTATATACAGATTTTATTGGTATATCCTTTTTACTAAAAGGGTATACGGATTATACCTTTGATATCTTACTGATATTGCTGATATCATACTGAAATCTGACTGAAGTTCATTCTGATTCCTAGTCAAAATATTTTTTCAAACTGGAATGCCCTTGGCTTTAAAATTCACTATCAAACGGCAAGGGCATTCAAAGGATT
>JARRMA010000187.1:0-4906 GCA_037386505.1 Candidatus Bathyarchaeota archaeon | reverse complement strand
CATACCAAGAAAATGGAAAAATCTACGCCAATCGACTTGGACTCGTTGACTATGATGGAAAAAGAGTTCATGTTGTTGCGTTAAAGGCGTTTTATATTCCTGTCCCTGGAGACACAGTTATTGGAAAAGTTATTGAGACTTCACCTGGTGGCTGGGCAATAGATATTAAAGCTCCACATCTCGCTAGACTTCGTGCTTCTGATGTTGTGGAACGTTCTTTTAAACCCGAGACAACTGATTTGCCTTCAATATTTGATGTTGGTGACCTAATAATTGCAAATGTCGTTGCTTATGACAGAACTCGAGATCCTCTGTTAACTGTACGAGAACCTGGATTGGGTAAGATTGTTCGAGGTCAACTAGTTGAAGTAACTCCAACCAAAATTCCTCGAATTATCGGTAGACAAGGTTCGATGGTTGGAATGATAAAGAAAGAGACAGGTTGTCAAATGACTATCGGTCAAAATGGTTTAGTTCTTATAAGTGGTAGATCAGCTGAAGATGAAAGACTTGCTGTTATGGCTCTTCGTAAAATTGAAAGAGAATCCCATACAAGTGGTTTGACCGATCGGGTAACTGAAATGATTAGAAAGGAACGAAAATCAATTGAAAACAAATAAAAATAAAAAGGAAAAAAGAAAGATGAAAGCTAAAAAATCTGAAAAATTGATTGACAAAAAGGGTATTCGTTTAGATGGTCGGAAGGTAGATGAATTAAGACCTGTAAAAATGCAAGTTGGAGTTCTTCCAAATGCTGATGGTTCAGCGTATCTTGAACAAGGTCGGAATAAGATACTTGTAGGGGTCTATGGACCGCAAGAAGCGCATCCTCGACATATTGCTCAACAAGATCGAGCAGTTATTCAATGTCGTTATCATATGGCACCTTTTTCTGTCGACGATAGGAAGTCTCCAGCACCTTCACGTAGAGATGTAGAACTCTCAAAAGTGATCCGGGAAGCTTTGGAACCTGCTGTTTTCCTCGAATATTATCCTAGAACATCAATTCAAGTATATATTGAAATTCTTCAAGCAGATGGTGGAACAAGATGTGCAGGCATCACAACAGCAGCTCTTGCATTAGCAGATGCTGGAATTCCAATGAGAGATTTAGTTGTAGCGTGTGCTGCAGGAAAAGCTGGTGGTAAAATTGCTCTGGATCTTATGGACACCGAAGATAAAGTTGGAGAAGCTGATGTTCCGTTAGCCTTTATGCCCAATTTGAATGCTATAACTTTGTTGCAGATGGATGGTAATCTATCTGTTGATGAGTTTAAAACTGCAGTTGATATGGCTCTTGAAGGTTGTAAAAAACTTTATGCACTTCAGAAAGAAGCATTAAAATCAAAATATGAATCTAGTAAGGAGGAAAAAGAAGAATGAACTCTCCAATTGTAGTTAATGTTAAGAAAAAAAGAATTACAGAGCTTTTAGCTAATGGAAAACGAGTAGATGGACGAGATTTAAGTGAATATAGAAAAATAGAAGTTGAATCTGGAGTAATTGAACGAGCTGAAGGATCTGCTCGGGTTCATTTAGGAAAAACCGATGTTATTGTAGGTGTGAAAATCGACACTGGTAAACCCTTCTCTGATATGCCTGATAAAGGTGTTTTAACAGTTAATGCTGAACTTGTACCCCTGGCTTCACCAAATTTTGAACCTGGACCACCAGGAGAAGATGCCGTTGAACTTGCTAGAGTTGTTGATAGAGGTATTAGAGAATCGAAAGCCATTGACCTAGAGAAGCTTTGTGTAGAATCTGGGAGTCTGGTTTTTGTAGTCTTTATAGATGTATACGTTTTAAATCATGATGGAAATCTAATTGATGCCTCGGCTATTGCAGCATTAGCTGCTTTGGTTAATACAAAGATGTTTAAATATACTGTTGAGGAAGGAGAAATTGTAAAGAAGCCAGGCTATACTCCTCTTCCAATTGTTAACTATCCTGTTGCTGTTACTTTTGCCAAGATAGGTGATAAGCTTATATTGGACACTGGAATGGATGAAGAAGAAGTTATGGACGCTAGATTGACTATGACAATGGACAAGGATGGCAATATTTGTGCTATACAGAAAGGTGGCGGTTCTGGATACTTCACTAAAGAAGAGATTATGGAAGCAGCAAAGATTGCGTCAGAGAAAACTAAAGAAATAAGAAAAATCGTGGTTAAAGGCTAATGGGAAGAAAAACAAAAAAAGTTGGATTGGCGAGAGGTCTAGGAACTCGTTATGGTGCAACACTTCGAAAGCGATATGTTAAAATTGTAACAGAAGCTAAGAAAGTTCATCCATGTCCTCATTGTGCGAATGTTGCAGTTCAAAGAGAAAGTGTTGGTGTGTGGAGATGCCGAAAGTGTCAACATACCTTTGCTGGTGGTGCATACACTCCGGTAACTAAGCTTGGTGTTGTTGCGAAACGCCAAGTAAAGAGTCTTTCCTCTTCAGAGACTTAGAAATTTACGGCTCGAGCCCTCACGATCATTTTTGGTGAGGTTCGTTAGCTGATACTGATAACTACATCTAGGAGACCAACAGACCAGATTAGATCTATGTGTCGTGATCTATCTAATTCTATTCCTAATCTTATTCGAGTTAACCGAGGAAAAATGAGTTTAGATCAAGTGGCCGAAAAAGCACTTGAATTGGACGCAGAGCGATTTGTTTTAGTTGAACGTTGGAAAATGGGTTTCGGAAAGATCAGTTTATTCCTTATAGCTTCTAACGAAATAAGAGTTTTTCCTCCAGCAATTTTTTTGTCTGCGATTCAACTAAAAAGGAATTTTAAGAAAAGAATAAGATGCCCTGCTTCGGCTATTACCGTTGAATCTCAACATCTGCATAAAAATGAAAAATTGTCTAAATGTTTATCGAATTTTTTCGGTTTACCTATTGCTGAAATTGATGATTCGATCAACAAAAGACAATCTTCGATGCATATTTCTAATAATCCTAAAGGACATCTTCAAATCAATTTTATATTTCTTCAAGGAATGATTGAAATAGGTCCTAGAATTACCGTATCAAAACTGAGTTGGGATGTTAATTAATGAAAGCTAAAGCTGTTGTTCGTATAAATTTTTCTTCTGACGAACAGCTAAAAGTAGTTCTGGATGCTATAAAACCTGAAACTGAAGTTTCTTCAACTAAACGTTCTGAAACTCAAATAAAAGCTGAAAATCGATGTTTAATCTTAGAGTTTGGAGCAAAAGACACTTCTGCATTGAGGGCTTCTATGAACTCTTATTTACGTTTGATTGGAATGGCAATGAATCTCCAGAAACTTTTCATAAACACATTTGAGGCGTAGAAGATGAGTGAAGATATTGCTAAACTTCCACCTGAGATTCAGCAGCGATTGCTTAGGCTTCAACAGTTACAGCAGACACTTCAAGGAATAATGGCTCAGAAACAACAGCTTGAAATGCAACTTACAGAAGTTGACCAAGCACTGAGTGAGTTAGAGAAAATGAATGAAACAGCTGTGATCTACAAATCAATTGGATCACTTCTTGTTAAATCACATAAAACTCCAGTTACTGAAGAGTTGAAGGAACGTAAAGAACTCTTAACAATGAGAGTTGATGTTCTAGCTAAACAAGATGATCGACTTAGAACCCAGGTGAAGGATCTACAGGAAAAACTGCAACAAGACTTGCGTCCATTATCAGGTTCTCCTTAGGGTGAACCTTGGTTTGGTAGAGAACGGAATAACTGAACTGACTATTGAACAACTCGAGATTCTATGCGAATCTGCGGAAAAGGTAACTCGGGATTATATATTATCTCAAGTTCCTGTAAGTAAAATCTCTGATTTTGATATTGCAATTGAAGCTGAAGGGACAAAACCTGTAGACGTAAAAGTTGAGGTGTCCATCGTTTTGTCTCCTATTATGAAAGATTGTAATGTTGAAGAACTTACCAAAGAAGCTACAAAACGAGCTTTCACTTACATCGAGGAATATTTTAGGGAACTCAAGTGTACATCCAAGAAATAATTGCTCTTATAGACAAACTTAGTATCAATTTAGCAATTTTGTTATGCCATAATAATGCCGATCCAGATGCATTAGGTGCTTCATTCGCCCTTTCTGAATTATTAAAGCAACTTAGACCAAACTTAGAAACTGAAATTGCGATTGCTTCTGGACCAAGTAAACTTTCTAAACAAATTATGACCATAATACCAATAGAGTTCACTGTTCAGCCTTGTATTGAAGAAGCTGGTATGCTCATTTTAGTGGACACGAACAATGTTCAACAGTTAGATGAATGGGGTAAGAGAATTAAATCAGACCAGATTTTAGTTTTAGTCGATCATCATGCAAGACATTTAGAAACCGAAAACTTAGCCACTATAAGTGTTGTGGATGAAGAAACTTCCTCTGCATGCGAGCTTGTTTACAATCTTTTCAAAGAAGCAGAAGTTAAGCCTTCTTCAGAAGCTGCAAAAGCTATTTTTCTTGGGATAGCTTTTGATACAAGACATTTCGTTATAGCCAAATCATCAACATTTAAAGTTATTTCTGAGCTCATAGATATTGGAGTTAACGTTCAAGAAATTCTTCCTATTTTGTCTATGCCAATGGATTATTCAGAACGTGTTGCTCGATTAACGGCTAGTTCCAGAGTTAAACTTTTAAAGAGAAATGATTGGTTGATAGCTTTTTCCAATGTCAGTTCTTATCAAGCATCCGCTGCTAGAGCTCTGATTTCTCTTGGCGCTCATATGGCCGTTGTAGCTGGTAAGAAGAATGGGAAAATTCAAGTTAGTTTTCGATCAACTAATGAATTCTATGTTAAAACTGGAATCCATTTAGGTGTTGAGTTAGCAAAACCTGTGGGTGACTTTTTGGGTGGTATGGGTGGTGGACATGCGATTTCAGCTGGTGCAAATGGTGTTGGGG
>JARRMA010000186.1:0-3541 GCA_037386505.1 Candidatus Bathyarchaeota archaeon | reverse complement strand
TTTGAAAAAGCTAAAAAAGAATTAGCTGATCTTGAGACTTGCCTTGATACTGTCTGTTCATGGAAAAAAGGAATAGGGTGGATGTCAGGTCACGGCCAAATCTTCCAAAATGCACTTAAAAGAGGTGTAAAAATAAGATTTGTTATAGAAAAAGCTGAAGATTATCTGCTTCCTAAAAAACTTGAAAAACTTTGTAGTGATCCTTCTTTTGAGCTAAGAGCGTTTCCTTTTTTACCTCCAGCAAGTATAGGGTTGTATGATCGTAAAAATTTGCTCATTTCAACTTCATCTAAAACGTCGTTTCTTGAATCTCCAGTAATATGGTCTAATAATCCTAGTCTCATAGGAATGGCTCAAATATACTTCGAAAAAATATGGGTTGAGTCTACACCTTCCCAAAAAATGAAAATTAAATCTTTATGACGAAAAAACATTTCATAAATAACTTTTTCATAGATTTTTGAAGTCTATAACTTAGAATTGAGATTTATCCAATATAGATAGATTGTTTCTGAACCAAACATTTTAGTTAGCAACTCTGGAGAAACTTGTTTAGTTTTAATGAAGGGTTGCTTAGCAAAATCTGAAAGAAATTCGATAAATTTTTTCTTATCATTTTCATCAAGTTTCGAAAAGAAATTTAGACAATATGTTTTTGATTTGAGAAAATTAAAATCAAAATCGTGGGTTTGCAGAAAATTCTTTATTTCGTCTTCTTTTGAATATCCGCTTATAGTATAATCTACTTTTTTCTTGTCTGCTTTTTCGAAAAATGGATTATATTTTGCCATAACCGCTAGGACTTCTATTACTTTAGCATCGACTTTGGTCATTGTTTCTTTTACCAAATATGATCCTAAGCCTATGCCTCTAAATTTTGGATGAATAACAACTCTGCTAATTCGGGCAATTTCTTTATTAATTCTATTAGCTGTGTGAAGGTCTCCAGGAGTGAAAACATATCTTTTATCAAAAACTATGTTTCTGGGTTTAAGATTTAGATATGAATGAGAATAAACAATAACTCCAATTAACTGCTCATTAAAAAGAAGTTTGAAACAGTCTTTTGCCCTTAGCCCTTCAGATTTCTTGTTTCTTTTTGTTCTGTAATGAAATCTGCTTAACTTATGATAATCATCAATCGAACCTTTTAGAATTTTAATTTCATCATAGATTGTGCATTTTTGTATTCTTTTAAGATTTTTGATAATTTCTACATCACTTTCGTAACCTTTTGTTATTATGACATCGGGTTGAAAATCATCAAAAAAATCTTCGTGCGTAGAAGCAACAATAACTGTTTTTCCAGTTTTTCTTGCAACTTTTTGAAACAAAAAAGCAACAAGCTTTGCCATCACCCTATCAAGAGTAGCACAAAACTCATCAACAATCCAAACTTTCTTCTCTGTTTGATTCATTAATTTCGCAAGCTTATATCTATATTTTTGACCTTCACTAAGTTCTTTATACTTGCGAAGAAAAAGAAAAGCATCATTTAATCCACAAAAACTAAGAATCTTAATAGCTTCAGTAACATCTTTTCCCACACCTTCAATAAGAGTTTCTTCAGGATCAACCTCTAAATCGTTTAAACATATTGCGTCTTTCCCAAAAAAATTCTTGAAAGCATTTAGAAGCAATGATTTGCCGCCTCCTGAATCGCCAGTTAAACAAATTAAGTCTCCCCGATTAAAATCTAGACAAAAATTGTCAAAAACAACAAAAAGCCTAGACTCGTCAACCCCTAACCCAAAAGCTTCACAAACAGCCAAAGTCCTGTCAGTAAACTCAGCTTTGGTAGAAAACTCAACATTACACTTCAAAGACAAAGGCTCTCTCGGATGCATCTTCTCCCAAATAGAATCAAGTTTGTTGCTTTCAACTCTTGTTTTGAACCTTTCAGCAATTAATCGCAAATCCTCATCACTTTGTTCAAACGGTTCTCTTAGTTTCAACAGATTGTCTATCCGAAGGTCGCTTTCATTTAGCAACCCTTTAATCAAGTCTCGAGAACCAAAAGAAACAAGCCGATAATATTCCTCAGCATCTAAAAATAGGTCATGTTCTCCTCTGATCTTGTTCATTACCTGCCTGATCATTCGCCGATCTACATCATTTACCGGAAGAGAAATTACGCTGACTTTTTTTAATCCCAAATCTTTTGCAGCTTTAAGTCTATGTTCTCCATCTGCAACTAACAAATCCTTGTTTGTAATTATGGGAACCACAAAACCATAACGTTTGATACTTTCCTTTAAAGCTTTAAACTGACGCTTAGATTGCACATTAGGATTCTGACCATCAACTCTAAGTTTCTCTACATTAACAAGTTCTGCAGAAGGAATCTTTAACTCAATTTCCGTCTTTTTTCTACCTCAAACTTCTAAATTATAAACATCTTGATTTTCAGATTCAAAATATCGATTAACAACTTTTTCCACAACTTCATTGTATTCTCTTAGCAGATTCTGAATTTCTTCACCCTTACTATTTTTATTAACTCTATGAAGTGGACAATTGCATCGATGATGCTCCAAAAACTTCTCAAAACTACGCCAATATTCAACATTCTTCCTTGCATTCAAAGGAATCTGTTCATACGCTTTATGCAGAAACTCATATTCCTCTTCTTCTGTGCACGCTTCTTTGAAACCGGTGTAAACATGAAATTTTCTATACCCATACTTTCCATGCGGTTCATCTTTGGAACCAAAACAAGGTCTTCTCTAGGTTGAGGAACAAAAATGTCCTCAATTTTTCTTATTCGCTTGATAACCGCTCGATTATTCAAAAATCTGTTCTCCATATTTTTTCATGATTTGGTTATATTGAAAACTTAACTCAACCAACTCTTGTCTAGGAGATTCTTTGTTGGATTTATCGCTCTCCAAATTGCACCTAAATAATCGACTAGCTTCATTGAATTTTCTTATCAAATGCTTCTCTTCATCACAAAGATTAGCACTTAAACGAATACACTTCGCAATTACCTTCTTTAAAATCTCAACAACTTTTATCTCATTTTCATTTAATGCTTCAAAATATTCTGTTCTAACTTCTCGATTGATAACCGGATCATAATCTCCCAAATCAAACCAACCAACACCATGAAGGTTAGCTTCAGGACCATCGCCATAACCCAATTCTCTCGATTTCATCCTCAGAAGCTTCATGAATCTACTAAAGTAAGCTAGCTCGGAATCAATTAAAAGATCAAAATCAACAGAAGGCAACATATACTCAAATGGTTTTAATTGAACCTCTAATCGTTCAATTCTTCTAATAACAGAAACATTCAATGCAAAGACCCACCGCCTCGCCTAATATCGTTATTCTGCTCCTTAGCAACTTCTTCCAACCTATCTAACCTATCCAGAACACCCATAGTCTGAACAATATCCCGGTGAATCTCTAGAGCTTCAAGAACAGTCCTTAACGCCCCCACACGTGCACTATCATTACTAGCCTTCAAGTAAATGCTCCAAGCAGCTTTCTGGACACGATTCAACCGCTCCACAACCATCCCCGAAAAATCACCAAA
>JARRMA010000185.1:0-7106 GCA_037386505.1 Candidatus Bathyarchaeota archaeon | reverse complement strand
AGTTTCTAAGGTTGGTGCATAAAAATAAATGTCAAAGAATCGACCATAAGGAATTATGCGGTCTGTTCCATATTTTTTTAATGCAGTTTGCTGAAAGGTTTCGTCTACTTTTTGGTTTTGTTTTATAAAGTTGCTTAATTCTTTCATGATGTGGATCCAAAAGCTGTAGGTCCATCGTGGGTTTTTAAATTCTTTATAGTTAGAAAACCAAATATCGTCTCTATTCACTGAATCAAATGTTGGTGTTTGCCCCCATAGAATCATTAACGGTTTTGTTAGGGGCATAATCAGTTGGCTTAGGTTATTATCTTGGGTTTCTTTTATTGATCCTAGTTCTTTCCAAATATTTCTTAATTCTTGTTCGTGTATCTTATCAAAATCTTTAAGGCTAAAATGTCTTATTCGATTATATGATTCTGATATTCTAGCAAGAGATTGTGAAAGTCTATTGAAACAATCTTCAAAACTATAAGGTCTGTTCCAATCCCATTTTTTTAATAAATTTCCAAGTTTTGAAGTTGTTCTTTCAATGTGTTCCTTATCTAGAATATGATTGGTTTCATTCTCAATTTTTAATTTATAAAACCAAAAATTAGTAAATGTATGTGGCTTTTCTTTTTCTTCAACTCTTTCAAGAATTAGCCACCTTTTTTCAAATTCTGTTAAATCAATCAATATAAATCATTCAAAATACTGTTTACAAATTGTATCTTAAATTATTTTAAATCAAAACTTAGTTAGTGGCTTACTCTTCCCAGAACCTTTTCCCATTCCCAAATCAATCACCATATCGATTTTGTTTCACGATGAAGATAAGACTTTTTGTATTATGGACTCAAGAATATTTGTTTAATACTAATGTTATCAAATTTTACAGAAGTAGTAGTAATGATTGACAAAAAATCAGTGGTCACAACTACTTCTAGTATCTAGACTTTTTTGAATTTTTTCTATAATATTGAAATATGCTTGTGGGATCAATAGGAGGTTATAGTGAAAATTTGATGATTAATGTCGTTTGCAGAAAATGTGGAAAAACTTCCTCAAAACAAGAGTATGATGAGAGTAGATTCTGCAAAAGTTGTGGTACTTTTCTTCAGATTGAATTCCAAGAAAAGGATGTTAAAGAGTCTCCAGTATCGGCTGGAACGGAAAATTCGGTTGGCAATTTTTCAGAAGATAAATTGGGTTTTATTCGGGCAGTTGAAATACTTCGTCAAAGGGTAACTCAAAATAAAGAATATAATGTAATTCCAGAAGCTCAACATGAAACAAAAAGTTCAATGATTAATGAGATGTGGATATGGAATGAAGATTATAACAAATCATTGGAGCTTGAAAAGAAGCTTTGCAAGAAATTTGAAGGAAAAAAGTTAGAAGATTCGATCGCTGGAAAGGTTGTTTCAAACGATCAGGGTGAATGTTATGAAATCTCAGAAAAATGTAGTACGATTTTTAATAGGAAATCGTTTGAAGAAAGCAGGCAACTGATTATTTCAAATTTAAAGATTTTATATGGAATAGGCCCAGTTTGGGAGCAGCGCCTTAAAGAAAAAGGTTACAAAACTATTGAGGATCTTCAGAATCATCCTATATGGAAGAAATCTGCCCGGGTTTTTATGAAAATTATTGAAACAAAAGATGTTGGTTTGATTCAAAATTTTTTATGGGGGTGTCTGCCGAAATCTGATCCATTATTGCATTTTCTATCTGGATTTTGTGACAATGATGAAGATTTTGCGATTATTGATATTGAGACTTTGGGGCTTTCAGAAAGGCCTATTGTTCTTTTAGGTATTGCTCATCCAGATAAAAATCAGGTTTGTACTAAACAGTATCTTCTCCGCGATATTCAAGATGAGCCTAGTGCTATTTGGTCTCTTGTTTCCCAACTTGAATCAAATCATATCATGATTACATATAATGGAAGAAGCTTTGATATTCCTTATATCAAGCAAAGATTGGCATATTATGGGTTAGATGCAAGTTTAGAAAATCCTCATTTTGATTTGCTTCATTTTACTAGACGGGCATTACGCCATAAATTAAAAGATTGCAGACTTGACACTGTTGAAACATATTTAGGAATTAAAAGAGACATAGATATTCCTGGAGCACTTGTTCCCCAATTTTATGATACCTATCTTAAAACTAAAAACGTAGGACCGTTAGTGGCAATTGTAGAACATAATAAACAAGATCTTGTTTCTCTTGGAACATTATTTTCTAGACTTTTTGAGGAATGGAATTATGATTGAAGAGTTCATTAAAAGCATAAAGGGGAGAGAAACTTACAAGAAACAAATTGTTCATCTAGAAAAAATTCCAGCTCAAGAAGCTGTCTATGGGCAATTAGATAAACCACTGCCTAAGGTTATCCAAAACTTTTTGGTTAGTAATAGGATTTTGCTTTATTCTCATCAAGCTGAAGCAATAAATAAAATCCGAGAAGGCAAGAATGTTGTTAAATGGAAAAAGAGACAGGAATTAAGGCAATTCCAAATATTTATGACGGTGACACCCCCCGTCATCTGCGGGCTGCAATTCGGTCAAATTCAAAAATTATTCTTAGCAATCCTTACGGATTACACCAATATCTTCCTTGGCATTACAAGTGGCGAAGCTTTCTTCAAAACTTGAAATTTATTGTGATAGATGAAGGTCACGTGTATCGAGGAGTTTTTGGTTCCAATGTTGCCATGCTTATCAGGCGATTAATGAGAATATGCAACTATTACAATTCTAATCCTCAGGTAATACTTTCATCTGCTACAATTGCAAATCCAGACGAGCATTCCAAGAAATTAACTGGAAAAGAATTTGAGGTTGTCTCAAATGATGGTGCCCCAAATGGAGGTAAATTCTTTGTATTCTGGAATCCTCCATTCATAGATGATGATAAAACGATCCGTAGATCTACTCATCAAGAAACTAAAGATCTTCTTGCCCTAAATATCATTAAAAAGTTCCAAACATTATGTTTCACTACTTCCAGGAAAATGGCGGAACTTATTACAAGATGGACACGAGAAGAACTCACAAAAAGGTCCCCAAAATATGGGCAGCTAATTACTGCTTACAGAGCGGGTTATCTTCCACAGGAAAGGCGAGAAATAGAAAATTGTTTAAAAAATAAAAAATTGTTTGGAGTAGTCTCAACTAATGCTCTAGAATTGGGAATTGATATTGGAAGTTTAGATTCTGTTATTATTTCTGGATATCCTGGAACAATTATTTCTACTTGGCAACAAGCAGGTCGTGCAGGAAGAAGCAATACTAATTCTTTAGTAACTTTGGTTGCTTTTCAAAATCCTCTTGATCAATATTATATGAAGCATCCTCAAGATTTCTTTGGAAAACCACACGAAGAAGCTATACTCGATTTGCACAATAGATACATATCTTTAGGACATTTAATGTGTGCATCATCAGAACTTCCTATCACAGAAAAAGATGTTAATTATTTTCCAAAACTTTTCAACGAAAGCATAAGTGCATTAGAAAATCAACATCTTGTACGGAAAACAACAAGAGGTTGGGTTTATTCAGGAACTGCAAGACCTACAGAAGTAGTTAGTTTGAATGATATTTCTGGAAATACTGTAACAGTAACCTGTAATGGAAGTATACTTGAAACATTGGCTTTAACTAAAGCATATCAGGAAGTGCATGAAGGAGCAGTATTGTTGCATCAAGGTGAAACCTACATTTCTGAAGAATTAGACCTGAAAAATTTAATTGCAAAAGTGAGGCAAAAAAATGTTGACTATTACACAGAAGCCCTAAAAGACATCGATGTTGAAATAAAGAAAACCTATGAACAAAAAGAAGAAAAACAAAACTGTGTAACAGTAGAAATTGGAGAATTAGAGATAACTGAAATTTATCATCAGTATGTTACAAAAACGTACGATGAAGTTATAAACAGAAATCCTCTATTTTTGCCTCCTTTGACTTTTTCTACAGTTGGATTTTGGTTTACTATTCCTGATGAAATCCGTAATGAAATTGAAAAAGAAGGATTTGATTTTCAAGGCGGATTACATGCAATAGAACATGCAATGATAGCAATGTCTCCTATTTTTGCAATGTGCGATAGAAGAGATATCGCCGGAGTCTCTACCTCTTTTCATCCCGATACTAAGAGTCCAACTATTTTTGTATATGATGGCTTCGAAGGAGGAATAGGAATCTCCGAAACTCTTTACACAAAAATTAATGAATTGTGGGGAAAAACCCTTCAATTAATCGAAAATTGTGAATGCAAAGAAGGATGCCCTTCATGTATTTTCTCACCTAAATGTGGGAACGAAAATGAACCATTAGATAAAAAGGCAGCAAACTTAATTCTAAAACGATTGGTAAATATCAACTCTTAAAATATGTGTTCTATTTTGAGATGGTAAATTTGATTTTCTTTCAGAGATTTAACGTATATATTTAATGGGTTAGAGGAATTCAATGTCAAAAATTAAAATATACACAGATGGTGCTTCAAGAGGTAATCCTGGTCCTTCTGCTTTTGCTTTTATTATTTTAGATGAATTTGGGCGAATTCTAAAAAAATATTCTGAATATGCAGGCATTGGAACAAATAATGAAACTGAATACAAAGCATTAATTTCAGCTTTAAAGGCAGCTAAACAATTTAGCAGTGAAGCTGAGTGTTTCTCAGATAGTATGCTCATAGTAAATCAGATGAGAGGAATCTGGAAGGTTAAGCATCCTAACATGAAATCTTTATGGAAAGAAGCAGCTGCATTAAGATACAAATTTCAAAGCATATCTTTTTCTCATGTTCCCAGAACAAACACTTACATTCAAAAGGTAGATGAATTAGCAAACCAGACTCTAGATAGAGTAAATGAAAAACAGGTTAAACAAATAGAAAAATCAAACAAAATTCAAACCAATTTTGTAAATAAAGAATTTACTGTTAAATCAAATAAAAATGAAGAATCCAAGGGAAAAGAAAGTCGAATTTACCCTGGATATATGACAGGCAGTGAATATGGTAGGGAAAGAAATCGACTTGATAATATGGTCAAAGGTTTTCTAAAATGGAATCCCAATAACAAAGTAGGTGAAACAGAGAATTTCATTATAGAAGTTGATACAAAAAATAAAAGTATCTATCTTCAAGAAAAAAATATCGTTGCAGACTGCCCATTTAAAATATCAATAAATTTCGATGAAGTAGAAGATATTATAAAACAACTAAACAGAGCCATCAATGAATCTGAATCAAATTAGTTGTCAGGTGAATTGAAAAGTGGGCCTGGAGAGATTTGAACCTAAAGCCGACGCTGAAAACACCCTCCCGCATTCCCCTTTTTTTCAAAAAAATAGGGTAATATTTAACGCTAAACTTATGATGATTTAGATTTTGTTGATTCAGGTGCCATTATTACGCATGGATCTTTGACAAAAAAGAAGAAGATAGAAACTGCGACAAATGTTATTGCACTAAATACAAGGAATATGCCAGTAAAACCAAAACCCAGGTAAAGTACAAATCCACCTATCCCAGCACCAATTGTTGCTCCAAGCCAAACAACAGCGAAGTGTAAAGACATCATCGTCCCTCTAGATTCAGGCACTTGTTCAAGACTCAAATTAGCTAGTGAATGATCTGTAAAGGCTCCAATGAAACTAATTGAGAATAGAATAACCAAAGCGATCCAAAGTTCAGGGACAAAAGCTATTAAAGGCAAGGTAGCACCTTCAATCACCATAGTTATTAATGGCAAACGTTTCCGTCCAACCTTGGGTATTAAGTAACCGCTTATTAAACGACCTAATGTCATAACTAAAATAACGCCAAAAGCAATCAAGGCCGCCAACTGTATATCAAAACCCAATTCAACTCTAAAGAAGGTCAGATAATATACTGTCCAACTTAAGCTAGCTACTCTAACAATGATTCCAATTAGACAAGCAGTTGCTGATTTATTCTTAAAAATCTGTTTAAAGGCATTCAGATATGCTACCTGCAACTAATGCTACTAACGAAATTGGAAATGCAAACCACAAAAGAAATGAACGCCAGTCCCCTGTTTGGAAGAAGAAACTAATAGCCAGGTTCCCCAACAACCCAGGTAGTGATCCTCCTAAACTTATCCACGCTAAGGTCTGAGGTTTTTTATTTAACGGTAGAATTTCTCCCACCAATACTAATGTCATCACACCCGTCACTGTAGTGCCAATACCTTCTATTGCATAGAAGATTTGCATGAAAATGAAGTTAGGAGCAAGGGAGCAACCTAATGTACCTATTGGGATGCATAGAAGACCTAGAACCAGAAGTTTTTTGGAGTTATATTTAACGCTTAGAAAACCTAGAAACAACGCGATTACAAATGAGACACCACTTGAAACAGTAACTAATTGACCTGTTATGGCAAGAAATGCATCGTCTATGGAACCAAAGAACGTCCTTGAAACATCCCGCAAAAATATTTGAGTTACTAGGTCAACAATGAACAGTGAAAAATTAGCGATAAACAAAGACGGAATAAGAAATTTACTAACCAAAGATTTTTCCTTTGAATTCTGGTTCAATTTAATATTATCCCCAAAATATTATTTTGAAATTGAGAAATTTGATTTAAGAGTCTGCAGGTGAGCTTTTATATTCTTTAAATAATTTATCATTTGTGGTTGAAAACATCTTGTTTTATTACCTTTAAGAAAGCGTGCACATTTTGTTTGGATATTGGTAAAAATATTTTCTTTAAGCTATTTTTGTAACAAATTATTTCAATAGTTTCCAGATATTAATTATTTGTTGATGAGTTTGCAGACGAATGTCTTGGAGCTTTTAGAAAATGCAAAAGGGTTAGAAAAAAATTATGATTGGCTCCAAGCTGCAAAGATATACGAAAAAGTATGTGATATTGATAAAAAAAGCATTTTAAACCTAGCTAAATATCACGAGAAAATGGGTTATTGTCTATTTAGATTTGCTTTTCAATCAGAAATAAATAAACAATTTACTCAAAGAATGTTACAATCAGCTAATTCATATAGCAAAGCAGGAGAATTTTTTCAAAAAATCAGCACCGATAACTCTTTAGCCAAAGCATTAAGATGTCAAGCTAAAAGAG